>JAHBAP020000036.1 GCA_018500005.2 Mycobacterium sp.
CCGCACAGCACCGGGTAGGCCTCGGAATTGATGGTCAGCTTGCGCAGCGCGCCCTTGACCTCCTCGATGGTGAGTTCCTCACCACCGAAGTACTTCTCCAGCAACGCTTCATCGGTCTCGGCGACGGCTTCGAGCATCTTGGTCCGATACTCGGCGGCCTTCTCAACCATGTCTTCGGGGATGTCGACGACGTCGTACTTCTCGCCGAGCTTGGTCTCGCCGCGCCAGACCTTGGCCTTCATCTCGACCAGGTCGACGACACCCTCGAAACCACCCTCGGAACCGATGGGGAGCTGGATCGGGATGACGTTGGCGCCGAGGCGTTCCTCCATCGTGCGCACCGAGAAGTAGAAGTCGGCACCGATCTTGTCCATCTTGTTGACGAAGCAGATACGCGGCACGTCGTACTTGTCGGCTTGACGCCAGACCTGCTCGGACTGGGGCTCCACGCCCTCCTTGCCGTCGAACACTGCGACCGCGCCGTCGAGCACGCGCAGCGAACGCTCCACCTCAACGGTGAAGTCGACGTGGCCGGGGGTGTCGATGATGTTGATCTGGTTGTCGTTCCAGAAACAGGTGGTCGCCGCGGAGGTGATGGTGATGCCGCGTTCCTGCTCCTGCTCCATCCAGTCCATCGTGGCCGCGCCGTCGTGGACCTCGCCGATCTTGTAGCTGATCCCGGTGTAGAAGAGGATGCGCTCAGTCGTCGTGGTCTTGCCGGCGTCGATGTGCGCCATGATGCCGATGTTGCGGACCTTGTTCAGATCGGTCAGCACGTCCTGTGCCACTGGGATTCCCTCCGGGAAGAAATTTGACTAAAGCTGAATACGTCTTGGGTTCTCGCTGCGCGAGCCCGTCATAGCAAAGCTGCGACGGTCACCAGCGGTAGTGCGCGAAGGCCCGGTTGGCCTCAGCCATCTTGTGAGTGTCCTCGCGCCGCTTGACAGCGGCACCCAGTCCGTTGCTCGCGTCGAGGATCTCATTGGCCAGACGCTCGACCATGGTCTTCTCGCGACGTGCCTTGGAGAAGCTGACCAGCCAGCGCAGCGCCAGCGTGGTCGAGCGGTCGGGGCGGACCTCGACGGGCACCTGGTAGGTGGCGCCACCGACGCGGCGGCTGCGGACCTCGAGGGCCGGCTTGACATTGTCCATCGCCCGCTTGAGGGTGACGACGGGGTCGGTGCCGGTCTTGTCACGGGCCTGCTCGAGGGCCCCGTAGACGATGCGCTCAGCCAGCGACTTCTTGCCGTCCAGCAGCACCTTGTTGACCAGCTGGGTCACCAGCTGGGACCCGTAAACCGGGTCGTTGACCAGCGGACGCTTGGGAGCGGGTCCCTTGCGGGGCATTAGCTCTTCTCCTTCTTCGCGCCGTAGCGGCTGCGAGCCTGCTTGCGGTTCTTCACGCCCTGGGTGTCCAGCGAGCCGCGGATGATCTTGTAGCGCACACCGGGCAGGTCCTTCACACGACCGCCGCGGACCAGGACCATCGAGTGCTCCTGGAGGTTGTGACCCTCACCGGGGATGTAGGCGGTGACCTCAACCTGGCTGGTCAGCTTCACGCGGGCCACCTTGCGGAGCGCCGAGTTCGGCTTCTTCGGGGTGGTCGTGTACACGCGGGTGCACACACCGCGGCGCTGCGGGCTGCCCTTGAGGGCCGCGGTCTTCACCTTGGCGACTTTGTCGCGGCGACCCTTGCGGACCAGCTGCTGAATGGTTGGCATTACCGGCTTTCTCTCATTTCCAAGTCTCTGTACTGCAGTTTTGACCCTCCCGCGTAACCCGCGGCCGGGCGTGTCGCACGTGCTGGGCACCGAATTGGATCCGATGCCTCGTGAACATACGAATTTGCCCGGCGAGTGCGCGTGAGCGCACCTGGCGGCCAGGCGCGATGCCTAACAATACCAGTTAGGCCAGCGGCCTCCAAAACCAGCAACCGACGACCTTACCGCAGGTCAGGGTTGCTGCGGTGGGACATGCCGGTGGCGAGTCGCATCACCATGTCGGAGAAAACCGCGTCAGTGTCGACGCTGATGACATCGGAGCCCGCGACGCCGATGTCCATCACTCCGGTCATCTCCAGCAGAACGAAGCCGTGCAGCGCCGCCCAGAATTCCAGGGCGGCATGGAACGCCGCCTCACCGTCGAGTCCGTAGGAGGCCAGCACGTCGATGACCGGGGCGGCCGCGGCGTGCGAGGCTGCGGTGAACTCCGGGTCGTCGCCACCCAGCGGCATCCGGGTGAAGGCCGAGTAGCGGCCCGGGTGGTGGTGGGCGTAACTGCGGTAGGCACTGGCCATGGCCATCACCGCGTCGTCGCGGGTGCGGCCGGCGGCCACCGTGCTCAACATCTGCAGGATGTCGTCGATAACCCGCATCCGCACCGAGCGGCGGAGGTCGTCCAGGTTGTCGACGTGGTTGTACAGCGACGGCCCTTTGGTGCCGAGCTGGGTGGCCAGCGCGTTGACGGTCAGGGCGTCCCAGCCCTCCCGGTCCAGGAAGGTCAGGGCGGCGTTGACGATCCCCTCGCGACTGAGCTTGGGCGACTTAGGCTTCGGAGACTGGGCCGGCCGGGTTGTCATCAGCGATGAACTCTATAGGCTCGCCGTCATGCGGAGGGCTGTCTGCGCTGGGCCGATCCCGGCGGCGTTCGTGGCGCTGGCCGTCACGATGACCGGCTGCGGGTCCGGTGAGCCGCGGACTCCAGAAGAATCCGAATTCGACATCAACTACGGATCATTCGGCACCACTGCCGATATCGACTGCGGCAACGGTAAGTCGCTGAACGTCGGCGGATCGAACAACACCCTCAAAGTCACCGGGAGTTGCGCGGCGGTCCGGGTCGGCGGTGCCGACAACGCCATCACCCTCGCCCGCGTCGACGGAGCCCTCTCGATCGTCGGGATCAACAACACGGTGTCCTACGAGGCGGGCGACCCCAGCGTCGACGACGAGGGTTCGGGCAACCGGGTTAGGAAGGCCTGATGGCGACGACGGGGAGCCGTCGTCCGGCGACTTAGGCCGGCTTGCCGTGCCGGCCCGCGCCGTCGGCGAAGCGCTTGGCGCCGGCGAGGGTTTCCGCAGCCACCCGCGCGAGGCTGCCGAACTCGACGTCCATCGCCTCGGCCTCCGATCGGCCCCACTGGTGCAACGCCGAGAGTCGGTCGGAACGCAGGCAGCCCTGCGGCAGCCGGGCCAGGTCGGCGGCCAGTTCCTCAGCGGCCGCCCGGGATTGTCCGGTGGGCACCACCCGGTTGGCCAACCCGATCGCCAGGGCCTCCGGCGCGTCGACGGGGCGTCCGGTCAGGATCATGTCCATCGCGCGACTGTGCCCGATCAACCGCGGCAGGCGCACCGTGCCGCCGTCGATCAACGGCACGCCCCAGCGCCGGCAGAACACCCCGAACACTGCGTCCTCCTCGACGACCCTGAGGTCACACCACAGCGCCAGCTCCAGACCGCCGGCGACGGCGTAGCCGCTGACCGCGGCGATCACCGGTTTGGACAGCGTCATCCGGGTCGGCCCCATCGGGGCGGGACCGGTGCGATGGGTGGGATTGGAATCCGGTGTGCCGATGGCTTTGAGATCGGCCCCCGCGCAGAAGGTTCCGTGATCTCCCCACAGCACGGCCACCGACGCGGACTCGTCGCGGTCGAACTCCTCGAAGGCGTCGAACAGCGCCAGTGCGGCGGGACCGGCGACGGCGTTGCGGGCGTGCGGGCGAGCCAGGGTGACGGTGGCCACCGGGCCGTTGCGGACGCCGTTCACACTCATCGGGCCTCCCCTCCACTCGTCCTCTTCGCTGCGCTCATCGGAC
>JAHBAP020000356.1 GCA_018500005.2 Mycobacterium sp.
CCGTCGACCTGGTTGACCGACGTACCCCGCAACTGGCGCACCCCTTCGGCGATCCCGTTCATCCCGTGGATGTAGGCCTCGCCGAGTTGGCCGCCGTGGGTGTTGATCGGAAGCCGCCCGCCGATCTCGATGGCGCCGTCGGCGATGAAGTCCTTGGCCTCGCCCTTACCGCAGAACCCCAACTCCTCCAATTGAATCAGCGTGAACGGAGTGAAGTGGTCGTAGAGGATCGCGGTCTGGATGTCGGTTGGCTTCAACCCGGATTGCTCCCATAGTTGACGGCCCACTAGGCCCATCTCCGGGAGCCCGAGTTCGGGGCGGTAGTAGCTGACCATCGAGTACTGATCGGGGCTGGAGCCCTGAGCGGCCGCTTCGACGACGACCGACCGCTGCTTGAGATCGCGGGCGCGCTCGGGCGTGGTCACCACGATCGCCACACCCCCGTCGGTCTCCTGGCAGCAGTCTAGAAGCCGCAGCGGTTCGGCGATCCAACGCGAGTTCTGATGGTCTTCGATGGTGATCGGCTTCCCGTAAAAGTACGCCTTCGGGTTGTTGGCGGCGTGTTTGCGGTCGGCCACCGAGATGGCGCCGAAGTCGCGACTGGTCGCACCCGAGAGGTGCATGTAGCGCCGGGCGATCATCGCGACCTGTGCTGCCGGGGTGGACAGTCCGTGCGGATAGGAGTAGGAGTTGTCGACGCTGGTCGAGTCGGCACCCTGAATCAGCCGGAGTTGAACCTGGCCGAACCGCATACCCGATCGCTCGTTGAAAGCGCGATACGCCACAACGCATTCCGCGACCCCGGTCGCCACCGCGAGCGCAGCCTGCTGGACGGTCGCGCATGCGGCGCCACCGCCATGGTGGATCTTGGAGAAGAACTTCAGTTCGCCGATCCCCGTCGCGCGGGCGACGGCGACCTCGGTGTTGGAGTCCATGGTGAACGTCACCATGCCGTCGACGTCGGCCGGTGTCAGGCCCGCATCGTCGAGTGCGTCCAGGACCGCCTCGGCGGCTAGCCGCAACTCGCTGCGGCCGGAGGCCTTGGAGAAGTCGGTGGCGCCGATACCGACGATCGCCGCCTTGCCGGACAACCCCCCGGTCACGACTGCTCTCCCACCGTGAGCGTTGCCGTCGCGATCACGTGGTCACCCAGGCTGTTGTTGCCAACAACTTTCACGGTGATCAGGCCATCCTCGACTGCGGTCACCTCGCCGGTGAAGGTGACGGTGTCATAGGCGTACCACGGAACACCGAGTCGCAGTCCGATCGACTTGACGACCGCGGTCGGTCCGGCCCAGTCGGTGATGTAGCGCTGGACAAGTCCGGTGTCGGTGAGGATGTTGACGAAGATGTCCTTGGACCCTTTCGCCTGGGCCTTGTCCCGATCGTGGTGGACATCCTGATAGTCGCGGGTCGCGATGGCGGTGGAAACGATGAACGTCGGGTCGCCGTAGAGCGACAACTCGGGCAGCTTGGTGCCCACCGGAAAAGTGCGTGTGCTCACGAGGCCGGCTCCCACGCGTAGAGAGTCCAGGCCGGGCCGCTCTCCCCATCGGGGAAGTCGATATAGGTTGCGCGGACTTGCATTCCGATCTCCACCTCAGACGCGTCGGCGTTTCGCAGCTCGCCTAGCATCCGTACGCCTTCCTCGAGTTCCACCAGCGCGATGACGAACGGCAGCGTCCTACCGGGCACCTTCGGCGCGTGGTGGACGACGTAGCTGAACACCGTTCCGCGACCGCTGGCCACGACATAGTCGACCGGCGCTGCCTTGTCCTGCCATATCGCGGGAACCGGAGGGTGCTGCAGTGTCCCGTCGGGGCGCCTCTGGATGCGCAGCTCGTGGGAGTTGACGCCATCCCAGAAGAACTGGGTGTCCTTCGACGCGGCCGGCCGCATCATCATTTCGGAGTCGAGATCCGGTGCCACCGAGGATGCGGCGGAGTGCCCGGCGGGCTTGAACTTCATGATCCGCCACATCATGTCCGCAACCGGTTCGTCTTCGCCCGATTCGTGCGGGACCGACCAGGTGATTTTCTGAGTGATGAAGAAACCCTCGCCCAGAGCTGTGTTCTTCGGGCCGACGACGTCGGTGAGTTCGGCTGTGACACTGACTTGTTCACCTGGGCACAGGTAGCGGTGGTAGGTCTGCTCGCAGTTGGTGGCGACCACGCCGATGTAGCCGGCCTCGTCGAAGAGTCCGAGGATCTTGCCTAGCGGATCGTCGTCGGCGCGCACACCTCCCAGCCCTGCCATCGTCCAGACCTGGATCATCGCCGGCGGTGCGACGACTCCGGGGTGGCCGGCCGCCCTGGCCGCCGCATCGTCGGTGTAGATCGGGTTCTTGTCGCCGATGGCGTCGAGCCAGTGGTCGATCATCGGTTGGTTCACCGCGTGACGACCCCTGCGGGGCTTGCTTTTTCCTTCGGCCTTGATCCGTTCGGCGGCCTGCTGGATGTCTTCTACCGCGCTCGCCCCTGAACTCATCTGCGTCCTCTGTTCTTCGCGCGAGCGCTCATCGCGGAACCCTCGGCACACCGAGTCCGGCCGCCGCCACCTGCCCGCGCATCACCTCATTGACACCGCCGCCGAAGGTGATCACCCGGCTACGTTTGGTCTGTGCGTCCAACCACCTGAGCAATTCGGCCGTCTCGTCCTCGACCGGGTTGCCGTACTTGCCGACGACTCCTCGGCAAGCCGGCCGATCCGCTGGATCCGTTCCGTCGAGAAGACTTTGGTGGCGGCGGCATCGGCGATGTCGACGGTCTCGCCGGCCGCGGCTACCTGCCAGTTCAGCAGTTCGTTGATCCGCCAGATTGCGCGAATCTCGGCGAGTGCGCGGCGGACGTCGTCATGATCGATGGGGGTCACGCCGTCACCCCCGGGCTTGGAAGCCCAGGCATGAACTCGGTCGTAGAGACCGGCGATCTTTCCGGCCGGACCGAGCATCACCCGTTCATGGTTCAGCTGGGTGGTGATGAGCCGCCAACCGGCGTTCTCCTGGCCGACCAGCATGTCGGCCGGCACCCGAACGTCGTTGTAGTAGGTGGCATTGGTGTGGTGCGCGCCGTCGGAGAGGATGATCGGCGTCCACGAGTACCCCGGATCGGCGGTATCGACGATCAGGATCGAAATCCCTTTGTGCTTGGCGGCTTCCGGATCGGTGCGGCAGGCCAGCCAGACATAGTCGGCGTCGTGGCCACCGGTGGTCCAGATCTTCTGGCCATTGACGAGATACTCATCGCCGTACCGCACCGCCGAGGTGCGAAGCGATGCCAAATCCGTGCCCGCCTCTGGTTCGGAGTAGCCGATCGCGAAATGCACCTCCCCCGCCAGTATCGCGGGAAGGAACTTGTTCTTCTGAACCTCGCTGCCGTAGACCATCAGCGTCGGCCCAACGGTCTGCAACGTGACGGCAGGCAGTGGCACGTCGGCGCGGGCCGCTTCGTTGACGAAGATCTGCTGCTCGATGGGCCCATACCCCAGACCGCCGTATTCCTTTGGCCAGCCGACACCCAGTTTGCCGTCCGAGCCCATCCGCTTGATCACCGCGCGGTAGGCCCTGCCATGCCGATCGGCCTCCATCTCCCTGGCTTCCTCGGTCGAGATGAGGGTGGCGAAGTACTGGCGCAGTTCGGCCTGCAGGTGCCGCTGTTCGGGGGTCAGCTCTATGTACATTGCGCTCCAACCAAATCCAGACGATGGGCCGGTCCGCCGAGCAGGCGGGTGAGGTCTTTGACCGACGAGTAGTAGCGGTGCATGGGATAGCTGATGTCCATACCCATACCGCCGTGCAGGTGATGGCAGGTTTGCATCGCGGGCGGTAACTGCGAGCTGAGCCAGTAGGCCATGATGTCGAGGTCCTCGTCGGCATCGCGACCTTCGGATAGCCGCCAGACCACCGAAGTGGCGGCCAATCCTGCTGTGCGGGAGGCGATGTAGACCTCAGCGAGTTGCGCCGCAACGGCCTGGAAGGTGGCCAACGGTCGGCCGAATTGGTGCCGGTTGGATACGTAGTCCGCGGTGAGCCGCACCGCGCCGGCGATCAGGCCGGCGGCATAGGCGCCGACGGCGGCCAGCGCCAACTGATTCAGTCGGTGCACGGTCGCACCCTCAAGGACGGCGTCGACTTCTGCATCCCGGAATTCGACGGCGAACTCCTCGCCGCCTGCCGAGGTCGGCGTTTGGATGATGTGCACTCCATCGTCGTCAGGCGATACCACGACGACACCACCATCGGTGCTGACGAGCATCCACGTCGCCTGTCCGGCGTAGGGAACGGCGATCTTGGTGCCGGTTATGCGTCCGTCGACCAACCTCGTCGAGGGACGTTCCGGCAGCGCCGAACCGGGCTCATTGAGCGCCGCCGTGATGATCGCCCCCTTGGCGACCCCTGCCAGGTAACGGTCCTGGTGGGCATCGGTCGCCAGATCGAGTAGCGGGATCACTCCCAGGCCCAGAGTCGACAGGGCCGGACACACCGTTGCGCGTCGCCCGATCTCGGTGAGGGCGGTCGCGATCTCGGGCAGGCCAACCCCGTCGCCACCGAGTCGTTCGGGAACCCCCAGAGCCGCGACTCCGCCGGAAACCAATGCTTCCCAGGTGTTGTCGCGATCCAGGATGGTGTTGACGACGTCGGCGACGGCCTGCTGCTCCGGCTCCGGAGTGAAGTCCACCCAGGTCTCCCTTCGGTCAGGAGGTCGAACCGGTGTAGTCGACCTGCCAGTGCTTGATGCCGTTGAGCCATCCCGACCTCAGCCGCTCCGGCGTACCGATCGAGGAGAGATCGGGCATGTTGTCGGCGATCGCGTTGAACATCAGGTCGATCGTCATACGCGCCAGATTGGCACCGATGCAGTAGTGCACGCCGGTGCCGCCGAAACCGACATGCGGATTCGGGTCGCGAAGAATATTGAACGTGTGAGGTGTGTCGAACACGTCCTCGTCGAAGTTAGCCGACCGGTAGAACATCACCACCCGTTGGCCGGCTTTGATCTCCACGCCGCCCAACTCGGTGTCCTTGATCGCGGTGCGCTGGAACGCCGTCACCGGTGTCGCCCACCGGACGATCTCGTCGGCCGCCGTCGACGGCCGGTCGCGCTTGTACAACTCCCATTGGTCGGGATTGTCGAGAAAGGCGATCATGCCGTGGGTGATCGAGTTGCGGGTGGTCTCGCTGCCCGCGACCGCCAGCATCAGGACGAAGAACCCGAACTCGTCGTCGGTCAGCTTCTCCCCCGCGATGTCTGCGTTGATCAACGCGGTGACGATGTCATCGCCGGGTTCCTTGGCCTTGATCGCGGCCAATTGCATGGCGTACATGAGCACCTCGATAGAGGACGCCTTGCCGTCGACGTGAGCGAACTCGGGATCCTCATTGCCGGTCATCTCGTTGGTCCAGCGGAAGAGTTTGGCCCGCTCGTCCTGCGGAACGCCGAGAAGTCCGGCGATCACCTGCAGCGGCAACTCGCAGGAAACCTGTTCGACAAAGTCGCCGGTGCCGTCCGCCGCAGCGGTCTTGACAATGTTCTCGGCGCGCTGAGTCAGTTCCGCGCGCAACCGTTCGACGGCCCGCGGAGTGAATCCGCGGGAGATGATCCGGCGCAGCCGATCGTGGCGCTCGCCGTCCATGTTGAGCAGGACGACGCTCTGCATGTCGATGTCTTCGCGAGTCATGTCGTCGGCGAACTGCGGCAGGGCGGTGTTGGGACCGGAGTGGAATACGTCGCTGCGCCGGGAGACCTCTTTGACGTCCCTGTGCTTGGTGACGACCCAGTACCCGCCGTCGTTGAA
>JAHBAP020000604.1 GCA_018500005.2 Mycobacterium sp.
CAGCTCCCCCCCCCCCCCGCCGGCCCCGCATCCGCGCGGCGCCGCGCCCGCCTCACCGGTGCGGTCGACGCCGATCACCAGGCCGAAGCCACCCGCCCGGGCTGCGCTCGCGCCGGCCTCGGAATCCTCGACCACCGCGGTGCGTCCGGGCCGGCTGGCGAGGCGGCGCGCCGCCTCCAGCAGGATCGCCGGGTCGGGCTTGCCGGGCAGGCCGAGTTCGGCGGCCAGCACCCCGTCCACCCGGACCTCGAAGAGATCGGTGAGCCCGGCGGAGGCCAGGACGTCGGCGCAGTTGCGACTGGCGGAGAAGATCCCCACCCGCACACCGGCCTCGCGGAGCAACTTGACCAGCGCCACCGTGGACTCGAAGACCGGGACTCCGGCGGCGATCTTGGCGGCGAAGAGTTCCTGTTTGCGGTTGCCCAGCCCGCAGATGGTCTGCGCCGACGGCGAATCGGTCACCTCACCCCATGGCAGCGTGACACCCCGGGAGGCCAGAAAGTCCCGCACCCCGTCGTAGCGGGGTTTACCGTCGATGTGGTGCCGGTAGTCGTGGGGGGTGAACTGATACGTCGCGAAGAGTTCGGCCCAGGCCGCCTGGTGGATGGCGGCGGTATCGGTTACCACCCCGTCGAGGTCGAAGAGCACGGCGTCCTGGTAGCGCGGATCTATCCTGACCCGCTGGCCCACATCGGATTCCCCGGTTTTACGCCCCTGATCAGCCACCATGGCATTGACCATAAGCCAGGGCCATCCGGTCAGTCGGTTAGGGGACCAATGCCCCTGATCGCGGTCGGTCGGTCGGGTTAGGGTCATCCGGGACAGGAAGGACATTGAAATGTCAACTGCGTCAGGCAGTCTGCCGATCGTCGTCGGCATCGACGGTTCCGCTGCGTCGAAGGTCGCCGTCGACTGGGCGGCCCGCGACGCCGCACTGCGCGGCGAGGCACTCAAACTCGTGCACGTGTTGGTCCCCCCGGCGGTGATGGCCTTCCCCGAGGTGCCGATGCCCCCCGGTTACCTGCAATGGCAGGAAGAGGAGGGGGCCAAACTTCTGGACAACGCCCGCAAGACGGTGGCCGACGCAGTTGGGGACGCTCATGTCGAGGTGACCACCGAGCAGGTCACCGGCGCCGCGATCCCCACCCTGGCAGATCTGTCCACCTCGGCGCAGATGATGGTGGTGGGCTGCCGGGGCCGCGGCGCGCTGGCCCGCGGACTGCTGGGCTCGATCAGCACCGGCCTGGCGCATCACGCCCACTGCCCGGTGGCGATCATCCACGACGAGGACCCGCTGATGCCGCACCCGTCGAAGGCGCCGGTCGTGGTCGGCGTCGACGGCTCACCGGCCTCCGAGAGCGCACTGGCCATCGCCTTCGAGCAGGCGTCCTTCCGCGGGGTTGACCTGGTCGCGGTGCATGCCTGGAGTGACTCCGGGCTGTTCGAATTTCCCGGTGCCGACTGGTCGAGCCTGCAGGCCGCGGGGGAGGAGACCCTCAGCGAACGTCTGTCCGGCTGGCAGGAGCGCTACCCCGACGTCCTGGTGCGACGGGTGGTGGTCGCCGACAAGCCGGCCCACCAACTGATGGAGCAGGCCGAGTCCGCGCAACTGCTGGTGGTCGGCAGTCACGGGCGCGGCGGCTTCGCCGGGATGATGCTGGGGTCGGTCAGCACCAGTGTGGTGCATGCCGCCCGGATGCCCGTCATAGTCGCGCGGAGCCGCTGACGAGCTAGGGCAGCGGCGCCACCCAGCGCACGATCGTGCCGCCGCCGGGGGGAGTGGCGAAGACCAACTCGCCGCCGACTTCCTTGGCCCGGGCGCGCAAATTGTTCAGTCCGCTCGGGGTCACATGGGCCGGCATACCGCAGCCGTCGTCGATCACCTCGAGGCTGAGTTCGTCCTCGACCCGCACGTTGACGGTCAGCGTGTGGGCGTGCGCGTGACGCACCGCATTGCTGACCGCCTCGCGGACAACGGCTTCGGCGTGATCGGCCAGCGTCGCGTCCCCCACCGACAGCGGGCCGACGAATGCGACGGTCGTCCGCAGCCCCGACCCGGCGAACGCCGTCACCGCCTCGCTGATGCGCTGGCGTAGCCGGGTTGTGCCGGAAACCCCGCCGTGCAGATCGAAGATCGTGGTGCGGATCTCCTGGATGACATTCTGGAGTTCGTCGACGGTGTCGGCGAGTCGCGTCTGCACCTCCGGCACCCGGGCCCGGGAGACGGCACCCTGCAACGTCAGGCCCACGGCGAACAGTCGCTGGATGACGTGGTCGTGCAGATCGCGCGCGATACGGTCACGCTCGGAGATCACCTCAAGTTCATGCATCCGCCGTTGGCTGTCGGCAAGCTGCCAGGCCAGCGCCGACTGGTCGGCGAAGGCCACCATCAACTCGAGTTGTTCGGAGGAGAACGGCGCCGCCCCGGCCCGGCGCAGCAGAACCACGATCCCGCCGACATTGGTTTGCAACGGGATCACCAGGGCCGGCCCGGGTTCATCCATCAACTGCTCCAGCAGCGCGGGTTCATCGATCGCGGCCAGTCGGCGCGGTATCCGGTCGGCTGAAACCTGGCCCAGGACACTGCCTTCGACGTTGATCGACGGCGACGGTTCCGGAACTCTGGCCGCGCCGACGGCTTCGACCACCAACAGTTCTCCGACCGGCTCGGCTTCGCGCCCGCCACCGGCGGCCACCGCGACGAACGCCCCGTCGGCCTGAGCCAGGGCGAGCACCTCCACCGCGGTCCGGCGCAGCACGTCGAGGGGTTCGTCGCCGGAGAGCAATCGGGTGGCGATGTCGCGGGTCGACTCGATCCAGGCCTGGCGGGTGCGGGCCTGCTGGTAGATCCTGGCGTTGTCGATCGCGATTCCGGCCGCGGCGGCCAACGCCTCCACCAGAACCTCGTCGCCGCCGGTGAACGGTTGGCCGCCCGCCTTCTCGGTCAGGTAGAGGTTGCCGAAGATCTCGTCGCGAATCCTGATCGGCACGCCGAGGAAGGTGTGCATCGGCGGGTGGTTGGGCGGAAATCCGACCGATGCCGGGTGCTCGGAGATCTCGTCGAGTCGGATCGACCGGGGATCGTCGAGCAGCACGCCGAGCACTCCGATGCCCTGCGGCACCCGGCCGATCGCCTCGAGGTCTGCCGCACCCATCCCTTCGAGGACGAAGTCGACGATCTCGTGTCCCTCGCCGCGGATTCCCAGCGCCCCGTAGCGGGCGTCGACGACCTTGGCCGCCATCGTGATGATGGTCTGCACCGTCTCGTCGAGGTCGAGCCCGGCCGTGATGACCAGCATGGCCTCGACCAGACCGCCCATTTCGCGCAGCGACAACTGGGTAAGGGCTCCGCGTAGTTGAGCGATCTGGTCCTCTCCGGAGCCCGGGTCGGACATCAGCCGTCCTTACGCTGCCGTTGGTCGAGTTTCGAGACGAACACCGCCGCCTGGGTGCGACGCTCCATACCGAGCTTGGCCAGCAGTCGCGACACGTAGTTCTTGACGGTCTTCTCGGCCAGGAACATCCGGGCAGCGATCTGCTTGTTGGTCAGGCCTTCGCCGAGCAGGCCGAGTAACACCCGTTCCTGTTCGGTGAGCCCGGAGAGCGGGTCGGAGCGCTCGGCGGCGCCGCGCAACCGGGCCATCAGGGCGGCCGCGGCGCGGTTGTCGAGCAGCGACCGCCCGGCGCCGACATCCTTGATCGCGGTGGCCAGTTCCATGCCCTTGATGTCCTTGACCACATAGCCGCTCGCACCGGCCAGGATCGCGTCGAGCATTGCCTCGTCGGAGGTGAACGACGTCAACATCAGGCAGCGCAGGTTGGGCATTTTCGACAGCAGGTCGCGACAGAGTTCGATGCCGTTACCGTCGGGAAGTCGCACGTCGAGGACCGCGACATCGGGGTTGAGCGTCGGAATCTGAGCCATCGCCTGGGCCACCGACCCCGCTTCGCCGATCACGTCGAGATCCGGGTCCGCGCTCAGCAGGTCGATCAAACCCCGGCGCACCACCTCGTGGTCGTCGACGAGGAAGACCTTGACCATAGGTCCAACCATAACCGGGGGCGGGTCCGGCGGATACGACGATGGCCGGTCCGGTCACAGCAAGCGCTGGCTGTCCACCACCAGGATCGAGCAGTGCGTGTCGTTCAGGGCGGGCCCGAGGAGTTCGTCCACCGCGGCGGCATTGCGGGCGCCGACGATGATCAACTGGATCGCCCCGGCGTTGTCGACCAGATACCCCAGCCCGCCGCCCTCCACGGCGATCGGGTGCACGTCAAGGGCCGGGTAGCGGTGCCGCCATTCTTCGAGGCGGCGGTCCAGGTGCGCATGCACCAACCGGGCCGACTCCTGGTTCGGATCGGCGGACTGCCAGGTGCCCAAGGCCCGCAGCGGCGCCTGTCGCAGGCGGGCTTCCTCGACCGCGTACTGCAACACCGCAGCGGAGTCCGGGCTCTGGTCGAGTTCGACCACCACGAGTCCATCGGGTCGGGGAGTGCCGCGCACCACCGCCACCGGGCAGTGCGCCGCCGCCGCCAGTCCGACGGCGGTCGAACCGAACCGGGCGTGCGAGAAATGCCTGGGGCCGACCGCTCCGACGCACACCATCGCGGCACGGCAGGACGCCTCGATCAGTACCTGCGTCGGGTTGCCCTCCAACACCTCGGTCGCGACTGTGACCGCCCGCCCGGTTCGGACAACCTCGGCGGCCGCCTCGTTGACCGCCTTCTCGGCGGCATCGACATCCCCCTCGGCGGCGACCACCAGTCGCAGCGGCAGGTCCCGGCCGATCGCCTCGTCAATGGCCCACAGGGCGGCCTGCAAGCCCACCCGCGAGCCGTCGACGCCGACGACGACCGACGGTGGGACGAAGCCTTCAGTCATCACGCCATTGTGCCTCTCAACGTGCCTCTCAACGTGCCTCTCAACGTGCCTCTCAGCGTGGCTCTCAGCTCACCGGTTGCGCGGGGATCGGGCTAGGGGTTTCGGCGAACAGCCGTTCGGTGTCCTCCCGGGTGCACGGCGCGGTGCCCGGGGTAAGCAGCATGGCCGCCCCGGCGGCGACGCCCAGTCGCACCGCCTCGGTCAGCGGCCATCCCCGGGTCAGACCCACCGCGACACCGGCCACCATCGCGTCTCCGGCGCCGACCCCGCTGCCCGGCGGTACCTCCACC
>JAHBAP020000149.1 GCA_018500005.2 Mycobacterium sp.
GGCCGATCCAGGTTCTCGCTTCGGTTCCCGGTGGGAGGTGGCGGCAGGTGACGGTACGGCCGTTCTCCCCCGCGGCATTGTGGCGGCCGGACCGGGCGACGGGACGATCGCGGAACGTTGCGCGGATCGGCCACGCGTGCCGTTGGCGCGGCGGCCGGGCCCGTTGGCGTCGCGTTTGTCCGTGGAGAACGACGGTGAGGGCGGATCGGTATCCGCATCGTCGGCCGCGGCGATGCCCGCCGGGTGCGGACCCATCAACGACAGTCCCACCGCGAAGGCGGCCGCGCCGACCCTCGAACCGCGTTTTGCCACCATGAAATCCCCGCCTCCCGTGTGCGGTCGCCGCCGCAACGCAAACCTATGACAGTTCGTCGAGACCGTCACCGATTGCCCGGATTTCTTGACCGTCATGTCGCAAGGAGACCTTTACCCGGTTTATTCAGAGCCGAGGAGCCCAGCCGCACAGGGGAATTCGACACCACCAGAGCGGCCCGACTAGAGCCAGTCGCGCCGCCTGAAACCGACGTACAGCACGATCGAGGTCAGCACGCTGAGCAGCGCGCTGGTCCATACCCCCCCAGTTGTTCCCGTACCCGGGATAGGGGATGTTCTGGCCGTACCAGCCGGTGACGAGCGTGGGCACCGCGATGATCGCCGCCCAGCCGGTGAGCTTCTTCATGATGGTGTTGAGCCGGGCATCCTGCAGGGACAGGTTGGTCTCGAACACCGTTGTGATCATGTCGCGAAGCGATTCGGTCCATTCGGCCGCCCGGATGACGTGGTCGTAAAGATCGGAGTACCAGCCGTCGAGATCGGCGGCGTCGGTCCCCGGCGAGCTGCGCCGCATGATCGTGTTGACCACCTCCCGCATCGGCAGCACGATGCGGCGCAACTCGACGAGTTCCTTGCGCACCCGGTAGGTGTCGCGCTGCAGCCGACGGCTCTGGGAACGGTCGTCGAACAGTCCGTCTTCCAGGGACTCGATGGTGTCGTCGAGTCCCTGGATGGTGTCGAACTGGCCGTCGACGATCACGTCGAGGATGCCGTGCAACAACGCCGGGCTTCCCTTGCGCAACAGATCGGAGTTGTCGTCCCAGCGGCGCACGACCTCGTCGATATCGAAAACCGAATGGGACGGGTCGCTCTCGTGACGCACGGTGACCACACCGGTCGGCAGTACGAAGATCGACACCCGATCGGTCAGCAACCGCGACTCGATCGAACCGGGGACCTGCGGCCCCAATGCGGTGGCGTAGACGGTGAGGAAGGTGTGGGTGGCGTAACGAGTCGCCTTGGTCCGCGCACTGTGTTCGACGACGTCCTCGACAGCCCGGGGATCGAAGGACAATTCGTCAGCGAGAACCGACAGCATCCGGTGATCGGGGTTCAGCAGATCGACCCAGACCAGTGCGCCGTCCTGCCGAAGATGCTCGGAGACGTCGTCGAGCGGGAAGTTCTCCGCCTGCAATCGGCCGTCGGACCACAGCCGGGTGCGGACTCCCGAGGCGTCTGAGGCAGCGTCCGTGCTCGGGTCCTAGCTCGTGGTGTGGACGATCAGAACGTCGGTCTTGGACTTGCGGGCGACGTTGGCCGGCACCGAGCCCAGCAGTCGGCCGGCGATCGTGTTGAGGCCGACGTTGCCGACGACCAGCAGATCAGCGCCCACCTCGTTGGCGACGTCGACCAGGGCGTCCACGGGCGCACCCTCCACGGCGCGCTCCTCGACGTTGACCGCACCGGCGGCGCGGGCGCGCTCGGCAGCGTCCTTGAGGATCTCGTAGATGGGGGCATTGCCCACCATCTTGTAGCCCTCGTCCTTGAGGGTGTCCGCTGCTCGGGTGTCCTCCGGTGTGGGCAGATAGGCGGTGGTCACGATGACCTTCGCATCGGGGCCGGCGGCCAGTTTGCCCGCACGCTCGACCGCGCGAAGCGAGGACTCCGACCCGTCAGTGCCGACGACCACGGTGTTGTAACCGCCCATTAGTACCCTCCAGATACCTAAGTTCCAGCGCTAACCGAGTTCCAGCGCCAACCGCAAACAGTAACGCCTCGGCGCGTCACCGAGGTGCAATTCGCCGACACCCGACCGTCGGACCATGAATCCTGCAACGGCCTGACGAGCGGAAAATGCCGCCAAGACGGGTGTGGGTGACGTTGACAACAGTGGCAGTGAACCGTGCCCGGGAGTCGTGCCAGCGAACCGTGCCCGCGACCCGGGCGAGGCGAGTGGCAGGAGGTTGACGATACGGTTTGCCGAAGCCCCCAACGGATAGAGCAGCAGCGTGAGCATCTCGGTACAGGAACCCCGGCCACGGTCGGCTCCTGAGCCTGCGTCCAGATCCGCCCGGCATCGCCGCAGGGCCGCCGGGGCCAAGCGGCCGGGCGCAGGTCCGTTGGACGCCACCGCGGTGGCAATGCTGACGATCGCCCTCAGCGCCGCCGGGTCGGCGCGCCCCTCGTTCTGGTTCGACGAGGCCGCCACCATCTCCGCGGGGACCCGCACAGTGCCGGAACTGTGGCGCATGGTCGGCAACATCGACGCCGTCCACGGCCTGTACTACCTGCTGATGCACGGCTGGTACGCGGTGTTCCCGGCCACCGAGTTCGCCTCCCGACTATCCAGCGCACTGGCCGCCGGGGTGGCCGCGGCCGGGGTGGTAGTCCTGGGCAGCCAGGTGTCCACCCGGACCGTCGCGGTCACTGCCGGGATCCTCTTCGCCGTCCTCCCGCGGGTGACCTGGGCCGGCATGGAGACCCGGTCCTACGCGCTGTGCATGGCGGCGGCGGTGTGGCTGACGGTCTTCTGCATCCGCGTCGCCCGTCGCGGCGGACGGTGGGGGTGGGCGGTCTACGCGGTGCTGCTGGCCGGTGCCGTGCTGCTCAACCTGTATCTGGTCCTGATCGTGCCGGCGCACGCCGCGGCGGTGCTCGGGTTCGGTCGACGGCCTTGGGCTTTCCGGTACTGGGGGGCGGCGACGGTCGCCGCGGTAGCCGCGACCGTGCCTTTCCTGATGTTCACTCAGACCCAGTTGTTCCAGGTCGGGTGGATCGCCCGGGTGGGCCCGGATACGGTCGGCGAGATTCTGCAGCAGCAGTACTTCGATCAGTCCCGGGCGGCCGCCGTGGCCGGCGGCCTGATTCTGGTCGCCGGAGTGCTCAGCGGATGGTGGGCGGCGACTCGCGGTTCGGCCCCGTACCCGGGCACCCCCCTACGGCCGTTTCTGGCGTTGACGCTGGTTTGGATCATCGCCCCCACCGCCGCGGCGCTGCTCTACTCCGTTGTGCGCCATCCCATTTACTACCCGCGGTATCTGTCGTTCACTGTCCCGGCCTTCGTCCTGCTGCTCGCCCTGTGTGTTGTCGCGGTGGGTCGGTCCCGGGCCGGAATCGCGATTGTTCTGGTGCTTTTCACAGCCTCGACGGTCCCGACGTATCTGTTTCAGCGCGGGCCTTACGCCAAGGCGTACATGGACTACAGCGCGGTGGCCGACGTCATCGACCGCCACGCGGCACCGGGTGACTGCCTGGTCCTGGACAATTCCACGACCTGGATGCCCGGACCGATACGTCCCCTGACTGCCGGTCGGCCTACGGTCTATCAGAAACTGCGGGACTACGGCCGCGGCCTTACCGCGGTACAACGAAATCGATTGTGGGACAGCCACCTTGCGATCTGGTCCTGGGCAGACAAGATGCCGGAGTGTCCTGCGCTGTGGACGGTGACCGAGTATGACCCGACACTGCCGGTCCACCAGCGCGGGCCGGCACTCCCGCCCGGTCCTCGGCTGGCCAAAGCAATGGCCTATCAGGTTCCCAGCCGGTTCGGCTTCCACGTGGTGGAGCGTTGGCAGTTCAGCTTCGCGCAGGTGACCAAGTCGATCCGCTAGTAGGCGATGCTGATCCTGGGTTCCGACGGAACCTCGAGACTGTTCTCCCGGACGATCACCGGGTCACCGATGTTGACGGTGTCGAAGTACCACGCGGCGTCCTCCGGACTCAGGCTGATGCAGCCGTGGCTGACGTTGTCATACCCGAGTGAGTTGACCGCCCACGGCGCCGAATGCACGAACAGCCCCCGCTTTGTGAACCGGACGGCGTGATCCACCGTGAGGTGGTAGCCGTCGGGACTGTCGACCGGGATGCCGACGGTGCTGGAATCCATCACTACGTCGCGCTCCTTTTCGAGCACGGTGTAGATACCTACCGGGGTCGGGTAGTTGGGCCTGCCCATGGTCGCCGGAAAGACACCGGCTTCGCCCCACCGGGGTCGGTGATGCGGTGCCGGCAGAGATGACGCCGGTCCCGCCTCGGCACCGTCGATGGTCACCGTGAAGGTGTGATCGGTGATGCTGGCTACGCCGATAACCGCTGGGCCCGTTGCGAATTGCGTCGGCCGGCCGCCCACCGAAAGCGCAACCGTGCTGTGCGACGGCCAGAATCCGTCGGGACTCCACTGCACGACGTCGTTGCTCAGCCATTCGAACCGGCCCGTCATCGCGGGCTCCGATTCGATGTCCAGGGCGCGCTCAGCCGCCACCCGGTTGGCGACCGGTCCGCTGAATGTCACCACCACGGGGTGGGCGATGCCCACCACCGCGTCCGCCGTCGGCTGCACCGACGCCACCGTTGCCCCCGGCGCCTGGTTCGCCGCGGACAGATCAAGTCCGGTCGGCGCCGCCACCACAGTCGCGGCGATCGCGACGGTCGCAATTAAGGCCCGCATGGCTCCTACTCCGGTTGAGGCTACGGCTAAGCGCGCGTTGACATTTGAGCTTTCCTGAATAGGCCTGGGCGTGCCCTATCCCGCTGCCGGCGGACCCGGAATGATCGGCTGGCCCGGCGCTGGGGCGCCGGCCGGGGCCGGACCCGTCGGCGCGCCCTTGCCCCCGGCCATGTCCAGGATCGGAGCGCGAATCGGCACCGGCAACGGCACGCCTGCGGCAGCGCCGATCGGCAGCGGAGCGCCGAGCGCCGGGGCGACCACGGGCACCGGCGGCACGACCGCCGGGATCGGCGGAACGACCGCAGGCACCGGCGGGACAAC
>JAHBAP020000238.1 GCA_018500005.2 Mycobacterium sp.
CGCCATGGGGCCTGAACCGCGCTGCCGGGATCAATTCCCAAGGCCTGCAGGCTGTTCTGCTCCCAGTCGATGCCGTACCGGACACCCTGCGGGGAGATCCAGAACAGGCTTTCGCGGGTATCTGCGGCGACTGCGCCGCTGGTCGTCGCGACGAAGTTCGCGGCACCGGGCAGCATCAGCGTCTGTTTCGCCTCCACCGACGCCGGGTCCCGCGCATCGCGCACGAGGGGCACGAGGTGGGCGTCCTGGCCCTGCGGGACCGGCAGTCCGCGGCCGCTGTAGAGAGTGATCGAGGCCTGCGGATCGGTTCCCGTCTTCTGCCAACTCACGCAACTGACGGGGTTGGCGTCACGGTCGATGAACTCGAGCTTCCCGGTGGGATAGAAACCCACGTTCAGACTCTCGACCTCCGGGATGTCGACGAGCTTGTCGGGTGACACCAATTGGGGTGCGGTAACGCCCTGACTGTTGGCGGTCCGGAGCAGGTCGGCCACGAACGCGGTGATCTTCTGGACCCCACTGGCCAGCAGGACGTAGAACCCACTGACATCACCGTTGGCGTCGCGGGTCTGCAGCACCCTGCCCACCACTGATCCGGGCAGCAGACGCGACGGGGTGCCGGACTCCGGAATCACCGGCACCACAAGGGGTTCGGTGGCCGGAATCGCGTCGAAGAGTGCGTTGGACAACTCGACCGGACGGGTCACGCCGAGGTCCAGTCCGAGGTTGAATGTCACGGCGCGGTCCGCCGGATCGATTCGGCTGCGGTGGCCGTTCCAGACGAGGTAGGTGGATCCGCGGTGAGTGGCCAGCAGCGACTTCTTCCCGGCCATCGGTTCGGCGCGGCCGCCGGACAGTTCACCGCCGATTGCGGTGACCACGGTTGCTGCACCGCTGCCCGGCTTGGAAGCGGTGTCGCAGACCGACCACGCCGATACCTGGTTGCCCGAGACTGCGAGGTCGTCGGGGATACCGGGTATCCCGATCATCGGGCCGGTCGGAAACTTGGCGATCTCCGCAGGCTTCACCCAGGCCGGTGCGGAGGCGGTACCCGTCGCAAGCCGCGCCGAGGTCAGGTTCAGCGCCGGATGGAGGCGCCCTTCGATCCTGGCGTACAGCGCTCCGGTATCCCGGTTTCCGACGATCGCCGACTGTCCGACCAGGCCGGAAGGCTTCATGAAGTTCAGTAGGGCCATCCATCCGCAACCCAGCAGCACAAAGACCAGCGAAAGGGCCAGGGCGGCCTGCTGCTTGCGGTCGTCGTGCCGCATACGCACCGAGAAGCGCGTGATCGCGGCGCGCAGACGCCGGTTGTAAAACAAGTGACCGGAATTCTGGTCCCTGTTGGAGAGATTCAGCGGCACAGGATTCCCCGGACTGCGGTCAACGTAGTTCCCCTCCGTAGCGGGCCTGGTAGTCCTCTTCGACCTCGACGCGCAGGGCGGCGAAGGCGGTGTTCATCCGCAGAGCGAGTTCGTCGTAGGTGTAGCGGCCCGTGATCCCGGGCCCCAGAGCCAGTTCGACAAGTTTGCCATCGGAGTTAGCGACGGCCTGGACGTCACCCATATCGACACTGTAGGTGACCGTTTCAGCCTGGGCGACGAGCGCTTCCCATCGATCGGCCGCCGCCGCGAGGTCCCGCAGAACGGCATCGACGAGTTCCCTGTCGCTAACCCAGTCCGACCCGGTCGATCCGTCCATTCGGCCAGTATGTCGATGGGTTTAAACTGCGTCAATTCAGTCTTTCAAGCTGAAAGTGAAATGCGTGGACGAGCGGCTTGGCAACTTTCGAAAAGTTCGTCTTCGCCAGCCCCGAGGCAAAGGCGAGCAACCCCCGCGACAGAACCCGTCCGACGAACCGTGGGTGCCCGGCGATATTTCAGACTGATGCCTTTTTGTTTGCTGACCAGTCGGACTGTTCATCCCTATAAGGCGCCGCGGCCCACGGCCCCCTTCGGCGCTTTAGGCTTTCGCGGATGCGCTTCGCCTTCAAGACCGCCCCCCAGAACACCACCTGGTCCGACATGCTGGCGGTCTGGAAGGCCGCCGACGAGATCGAGGTTTTCGAGTCGGGGTGGACCTTCGACCACTTCTATCCGATCTTCTCCGACCCGGCCGGCCCCTGTCTGGAGGGCTGGACCACCCTGACCGCACTGGCGCAGGCCACCACCCGGTTGCGACTGGGCACCCTGGTCACCGGTATTCACCACCGCCACCCCGCCGTGCTGGCGAACATGGCGGCGGCGCTGGACATCATCAGCGGCGGCCGACTGGAATTGGGGATCGGAGCCGGCTGGAACGAAGAGGAGTCCGGCGCGTACGGGATCGAACTGGGCACCGTCAAGGAGCGGTTCGATCGGTTCGAGGAGGCCTGCCAGGTGTTGATCGGACTGCTCAGCCAGGAGACCACCGACTTCGACGGAAAGTTCTACCGACTCACCGCCGCGCGCAACGAACCCAAGGGCCCGCAGCGTCCGCATCCACCGATCTGCATCGGCGGCAACGGCGAGAAGCGCACCCTGCGGATCACTGCGAAGTATGCCGACCACTGGAACTTCGTCGGGGGGCCGCCGGTGGAGTTCGCCCGCAAGCGCGACGTCCTCAAAGCGCACTGCGCCGACGTCGGCCGGAATCCGAAAGACATCATGCTGTCCGCCCACATCCGGCCCACAACTGAACGGGGGTACCGGGGCGTCATCGAGGACGCCATCGCCCTGGGCGCGGAGGGATTGGACCTGGCGATCGTCTACCTTGCGCCGCCGCATGACGTGGCGGTGGTGGAGCCACTGGCCGAGGCGATCCGGGACTCGGGTCTATGGCGGGGCTAAAGCCGCAACGCCGCGCGCGCCGCAGCCGACGTCTGCACCGCGTAAGCCGCTCCGAATAGCGCGACGTGGGCCAACAACGGGTAAAGCTGATGTAGCACAATGCGGTCGCGCCAGCGTGCGGCTAGTGGATGAACGCTCTGGTATCCGAAGTAGATCGCCTCGAGGTGCGGGCATCCGAAAAGTGCCAGCATCGCCAGGTCGGTTTCCCGGTGCCCACCATGGGCGGCCGGGTCGATC
>JAHBAP020000366.1 GCA_018500005.2 Mycobacterium sp.
CCACGGGGATGACGTTGCCGCGCTGGTTCTCCGTCGCGGCGTTGTACGCCTTGCAGAACTCCATGATGTTGACGCCGTGCTGGCCGAGCGCAGGACCGACCGGCGGTGCGGGGTTGGCCGCGCCGGCGTTGATCTGCAGCTTGATCAGGCCGACGACCTTTTTCTTTTTCGGGGCCATGGCTGTTGGTGTTCCTTCCTTGAAAAGCTTTTAGATCTTGGCGACCTGGTTGAAGGTCAGTTCGACGGGGGTCTCACGGCCGAAGATGCTGACGAGCACCTTCAGCTTCTGTTGTTCGGCGTTGACCTCGCTGATGGAGGCGGGCAGGGTGGCGAACGGACCGTCCATGACGGTCACCGACTCGCCGACCTCGAAGTCCACCAGGATCTCCGGCCGCACCAGGGTGGCCTCGTCGCCGCCCTTGCCCGGCTGGGCGGTCTTGGTGACCGGCTTGGCCGGGGTGCGCGGCAGCAGGAACTTCACCACGTCGTCGAGCGACAGCGCCGTCGGACGCGAGGTCGCACCGACGAACCCGGTGACACCCGGGGTATTGCGCACCGCACCCCACGACTCGTCGTTGAGTTCCATGCGGACCAGGATGTAGCCCGGCAGCACCTTGCGGTTGACCTGCTTGCGCTGGCCGTTCTTGATCTCGGTGACCTCTTCGGTGGGCACCTCGACCTGGAAGATGTAGTCGCCGACGTCGAGGTTCTGCACGCGGGTCTCGAGGTTGGCCTTCACCTTGTTCTCGTAGCCGGCGTAGGAGTGGATGACGTACCAGTCCCCGGGCTTGCTGCGCAGGTCCTTCTTCATCGCCGCGGCGGGATCGAGTTCTTCCTCGACCTCGGCGGCCCCCGTCTCGTCGATGACCGTCTCGTCGATGACCGTCTCGATCACGTCAACGGCGGAATCACCCGCGGGCACGTCGCCTTCGGGAGTTGTCACGGTAGTCAGTCCTCTCTCAAAAACTCTGCAGACAGCGCTATCAATTGCCGAAGATCAGCAGCACCAGCTTGGCCAACCCGAGGTCGACGCCGCTGATAAGCGCGGTCATGAAGACCAGGAACAGCAGCACCACCGTCGTGTAGCTGACCATCTGCTTGCGGTTGGGCCAGATGACCTTGCGCAGTTCGGCGACGACCTGCCCGAGGTAGTTCCATACGAACAGGAACGGGTTGCGGGTGGAGCCCTTCTCGGTCTTCTTGGCCTTCTTGCCGTCACCCTCGCCCTCATCGTCGAGGTCGAGTTCCAGCGCGGTGGTCTCGAGGTCGTCGACGTCGGCCAGCGCGGTGCTGCCGGCCCGCTGCCGCGACCGCTTGCCGGTCGGCCGCAGCGGCTGGGTCAGCGCGCCGGTGTTGTCCACACCGTCGCCTGCGGCGTCGGCACTGTCGCGCTCGTCGCTCACCGCATGCTCCTTCATGTCGATCTGACCAGTGCCGACCCGTCTGTCCGGGCTGGCACCGTGGTTACCGCAAGTCTATTCAGTTTGAGCAGGGGCGACAGGACTTGAACCTGCAACCTGCGGTTTTGGAGACCGCTGCTCTGCCAGTTGAGCTACGCCCCTCTGCACTTCGTTCGATCGGAACAGTCCCCCACATAGCTCGCGCGCTCCCCCTCGGTCCAGCCGAACCGACGGACAGCGCGCTTACATGGGGAAATCCCGACATTGGAGTGTAGCGCGACACCCCAGTCAGTTACTAATCGCCGCCAGTGCGCTAATCGTGCGCCACGGGCTTGCGAAGCACCTGTCCGGTCTCTGGATCCCAGCCCGCCGAGATGGAGTTGTCGCCCTCATGACCCATCAGGGTGGTGTAGGCAACCATCACGACGTCGCCGGTCTTCTCATCGGTCAGGACGTTGCGGGAGGTCACGATATCGGCGCCGAACCGCTCGTCGACCGAGTCGATGTACATGGTGGCACTGACGACGTCGCCTTCGATGATCGGCCGGTGGAAGTGGAACTTCTGGTCTACCTGCACGATCTGCATGGTCTCGAAGCCCACGTCGACATGCTGGAAGAAATGTCGCTGGGTCATGACCGCCAGGATCGACATGTAGGTCAACGGCGCCACCAGACCGTCATGGCCCAGGGCTGCGGCCGCCTCCGGGTCGACGGTGGCCGGGTCGTGGGACTTGACGGAGTTGGCGTACTGACGGATCTGCTCGCGGCCCACCACGAAGGGTTCCGGGTATTTCCACACCATCCCGCGGATATCGGTTTTCAGCGCCATGGGTTACGCCAGCTTTGCGATCGCGATGGCGCGGCCGAAGATCTTCTTGCCGTTGTGAGTGCCGGTCAGGGCGATGGTGATCTTCTTGTTCTCATCGTCGGTCGACTTCACCCGGCCGTTGAACACGATCTCGGCACCGACGCCGTCGTTAGGCACCGGCACGATGGCGGTGAAGCGCACGTTGTACTCGGTGACCGCACCCGGATCGCCGATCCACTCAGTGACGTAGCCGCCGCCCAGGCCCATGGTGAGCATGCCGTGGGCGATCGCGGTGTCCAGTCCGACCTGCTTGGCGATCTCATCGTCCCAGTGGATCGGGTTGAGGTCGCCGGAGACGCCGGCGTAGTTGACCAGATCGGCCCGGGTCAGGGTGATGGTCCTCTCGGGCAACTCGTCGCCCGTCTTGACCGAACTGAACTCACGCAGTGCCATCGTCGAAGCCACTCTCTCCAGTCTCGTCACTCCGCCCGGCGAGCGTCGTGTAGTTCTCCTGAACAACGTCACCGTCCTGGTTGGTGATGACGTTCTTTGTCACGATGATGTCGGTGCCGTGCGCCTGCCGGATCTCATGCAGATACACGTCGCAGAAGAGTTTGTCACCTGCAACCACCGGCTTGCGGAATTTCACGACTTGATCGACATGCACGACCTGCTTGTCGGTGATCCCGATGCCTGCGGATTCAAGCATGGCGACCTGCGTCACGTAGCCGAGGACCGAAAGGAAGGTCGGCGGCGCCACCACACCGTCGTAGCCCAACTCCGCCGCCGCCTCATCGCTGAGGTAGGCGAGGTCGGTGTTCTTGACGGCGTTGGCGTACTCGCGAACCTTCTCACGCTCGACCAGGTAGTAATCGGGATAGCGGTAGTGCGTCCCGACGAGTTTCTGGGAAAGCGCCAAGGTCAGCGTGACTCTTTGTGCGCCTGATGCTTGCCGCAGTTGGGGCAGAACTTCTTGATCTCGAGCCGGTCGGGATCGTTACGGCGGCTTTTTCTTGGGGTGTAGCTCCGGGGTTTTTTTTTTTTCCCGGGCACAGGGGGCTTTTGGGGCGCCTGCTTGTTTTGGGGCGCGCCCCCCCCTCCTTCTTCTTCGGAAACTGTTGCGTAGGGGCGGGGGG
>JAHBAP020000397.1 GCA_018500005.2 Mycobacterium sp.
CACTTGATGTTGGCCTGTTCGTCGAACCGTGCCTTGAGTTCGACCAACGCCACCACCTGCTTGCCCGCGTCGGCGGCCTCGATGAGCGCGTTGACGATCGGGGAATCACCGGAGGTGCGGTACAGGGTCTGCTTGATCGCCAACACATCCGGATCGGCGGCCGCCTGTTCGATGAAACGCTGCACGCTCGTCGAGAAGGACTCGTAGGGGTGGTGCACCAGCACATCACCGTCGCGCAGGGTGGCAAAGATGCTCTTGCCGGTTTCGCCGAATGCCGGATGGGTGGCCGGCACGAACGGACGTTCCTTGAGCGCCGGCCGGTCGACGGCGTAGATCTGCCAGAGCGCCGACAGATCCAGCAGACCGGGAACCTGAACCACATCGCCGGGATGGACGTCGAGTTCGCGCAACAGCAGTCCGAGCATGTGCTCTGACATGTCGTCTGAAACCTCAAGGCGCACCGGCGGACCGAACCGGCGCCGGGCGAGTTCGCGTTCTAGGGCCTGCAGCAGGTCTTCGTCGCGATCCTCCACGTCCATGTCGGCGTTGCGGGTGATCCGGAACGCATGCTGCTCGACGATGTCCATCCCGGGGAACAGCACCGGCAGGAACGCCGCGATGAAATCCTCCATCGGCAGGAACCGAGTGGTCTGACTGTCGGCGTCGGATTCCTTCACACGAACGAAGCGGTCGACGTTGTCGGGGACCTTCACCCGGGCGAAGTGTTCGGTGCCGTCCTCCGGGGAGCGCACGGCCACGGCGAGGTTCAGGCTCAGGCCGCTGACGAACGGGAAGGGGTGGGCTGGATCCACGGCCAGCGGGGTCAGTACCGGGAACACCTGCTCGGAGAAATAGGACGACAACTCGCTGCGTTCGTTGTCGGTCAGATCCAGCCAACTGACGATCTGGATTCCCTGCTTGGCCAGGGCTGGTTCCACGGATTCCAGGAATACCCGGGCATGACGGGTGGCCAGCTGTTGGGTGCGTTCGCCGATCAGGCGGAGCTGCTCCCGCGGGGAGAGTCCGTCGGCCGAGCGAACGGACAGCTGCATTTCGTCGCGGCGTTTGAGACCGGCGACGCGCACCATGTAGAACTCGTCGAGGTTTGAGGCGAAGATCGCCAGAAACTTCGCTCGTTCCAGCAGAGGCAGCGAGGTGTCGGCGGCCAGCGTCAGGACCCTGTTGTTGAAGTCCAGCCAACTCAGTTCCCGGTTGAGGTAGCGGTCGGCGGGCAGGCGATCCTCCACCGGCGCCGGCGTCGCCGCCGGGGGAACCTCTGGGGGAGACCCCGGGGGAGACCCCGTGGGTGTGACGGCACCCGGATCGCCGTTGGGTCGGCCCCCTTCCGGGTGGGGCTCGGTGTGCGCCTCGATCATGGGGTCATCATCCCCCAACGACGGCGTTTCGTGGTCGGCTGCGTCGAATCGGCAACCAACCGTTCAGACCGCAGACATCACCCGATTGCGTCGGCGGTGGCCGGCCCGAGGCCCAGGCGTCGCGCTTCGACGAAGTCCTCCGGGGTGTCGATATCGCATCTCAGGCCGGGCCATTCGCCGATGAGTTCGACGGCGCCGGAATCGCGGTGCCGCTGTGCCGAATCGCCGCCGAACCGTGGATCCAAGGGAATCCCGAACGCGAACAGTGCCGATGTTCCGGTGCCCAGCCGGTCGGCCACGAAACTTCGTGACCGCAACGCCGCCAAGGTAAGTGCGGCGCCGAGGTCCGATGACCGCAGGGCCGGCAGATCCCCCTGCAGCACAGCGATGTTCGCCGTGGTGGTCTGGACCTGAGCGCACGCCGCCAGAATGGCGTTGTTCAACGGGTCGGGGTGCCCGAGCGGCGTCGGGTCGGCCATTGCCATGGCGCCCAGGGCGGTGACCGCCGCGGTCACCGCCGGGTCCGGAGTCACGACCGTGATCGACTCGATACCCGGCACCGCTCCGGCCGCGGTGAGGGTGTCGATGAGCATCGCCAGCACAACCCGTTCGCGCACATCCGGGCTGAAAAGGCTCGACAGCCGACTCTTGGCGGCGCCGAGTCTCTTGACCGCGATGATCAGTCCGACGCCCATGGCCGCCATCCTGCCAGCGGGTCAGGGATTAGGTTGGGAGGCATTCAGGGCATTCAAGCGATTCGGAACACTCGGTGTTGCCGACCGGCGAAGGTGAGGTGAGTCGATGAGCCTGGGGACCGCGGCGGTCATGGGTGCCGGAGCCTGGGGTACCGCGATCGCCAAGGTCCTGGCCGAGGCCGGGAGCGACGTGCGATTGTGGGCGCGCAACCCGGGGGCCGTCGGAGAGATCAACACCGGGCACACCAATGAGCGCTACCTGCCCGGCATCACGCTGCCGGCGCGAGTCCGGGCGACCGGCGATCCGGCCGAGGCCCTCCGCGGCGTGCGGACGGTGCTGCTCGGTGTGCCGTCGCAGACCCTGCGCGCCAATCTCGAGGAATGGCGCGGCCATCTCGACCCGGAGGCGACCCTGGTCAGCCTGGCCAAGGGCATCGAACTGGGCACGCTGATGCGGATGAGCCAGGTGATCGTCGGCGTGACCGGCGTCGACCCCGGCCAGGTCGCGGTTGTGTCCGGACCGAACCTGGCCGACGAGATCGCTCAGCAGCAGCCGGCCGCCACCGTGGTGGCGTGCTCGGACTCCGGGCGCGCGGTGGCACTGCAGCGCGGGTTGAGCACCGGGTACCTGCGGCCCTACACCAACTCAGATGTGGTGGGCACCGAGATCGGCGGGGCATGTAAGAA
>JAHBAP020000312.1 GCA_018500005.2 Mycobacterium sp.
GCAGTGGCCGCGGCCCGTTCCAAGTCGCAGTCGTCGAAGACGATATTCGCGCTCTTGCCGCCGAGTTCCAGGGTCACCCGTTTGACGGCCGCCGCGGCGCCGGCCATCACACGGGTGCCGACCTCGGTCGATCCGGTGAACACCAGTTTGCGGACGTCGGGATGACTGATGAACCGTTCGCCAACCACACTGCCCCTACCGGGCAGCACCTGGAAGAGATCCGGCGGCAACCCGGCCTGCACCGCCAGTTCCCCGAGTCGGATGCTGGTCAACGGCGTCCATTCCGCGGGTTTGAGGAGCACCGCGTTTCCGGCCGCAAGTGCGGGCGCGAATCCCCACGAGGCGATCGGCATCGGGAAATTCCACGGGGTGATCACCCCGATGACGCCGATCGGCTCGTGGAAGGTGACGTCGAGTCCGCCGGCGACCGGAATCTGTCTGCCGCTCAACCGTTCCGGGGATGCGGCGTAGTACTGCAGCACGTCTCGCACATGTCCGGCTTCCCACTCGGCGGCCGACACCGGATGGCCGGAGTTGGCCACTTCCAGCGCGGCCAGTTCACCGACGTGGGCGTCCACGGCCGCGGCAAAGGACCTCAGCGCCGCGGCACGCTCGGCCGGAGCCGATGCGGCCCAGGCCTCCTGGGCGAGCTTCGCCCCGGCCACCGCATCATGGACGGCGGCCGCGGCGAGCAGTTCGACAGCCCGCAGCGGCTGCTCGGTGGCGGGATTGATGACCTGGGTGGTTGCCACTAGCTCACTTTCTCTTTCGCGAAGGTTCTGGCCGCGTCCACGAGCCCGGCGAAAAGCCGCAGATCCTCAAGGTTCTCCTCAGGGTGCCACTGCACCCCCAGAACGAAGTCCTCGCCGGCCATCTCGATGCCCTCGATCACGCCGTCGCAGGTGGCGTTGGCGATCAGGCCCGCCCCCAACCGGTCGATGGCCTGATGGTGGTAGCAGCGGGTCTGCGCAGAACCGCCGAGCAGCCGGCCGAGCAGGGTGTCCTCGACGACGTCGGCGGTTGCCGTCGCGAACACCGCGTCTGCCACCCGGTGCCCGCTGTGGCCGATCACATCGGGCAGATGCTGGTGCAGGGTGCCGCCGAGTGCGACGTTGATCACCTGCGGGCCGCGGCAGATGCCCAGCACCGGCAGACGGCGACGCAACGCGGCATTCAGCAGGGCGAATTCCCAGGCGTCGCGTTCCAGCGCAGGCTCCTCGGTGGCCGGGTGCGGATCGTGGCCGTAGGCCTGCGGATTGACGTCCTTACCGCCGGTGAGGATCAGTCCGTCGAGCCGCTCGATCACCCGGTCGGCGACATCCGCATCGATCGGTTGCGGGGGCAAGAGTGTGGCGATGCCGCCGGCGCGGGTCACGCCCTCGAGGTAGACCGCGGGAAGGAACGCCGCTGCTACATCCCACACCCCGCTTCTGGCTCGCTGGCGGTAGGTGGTCAGCCCGATTACCGGGCCCGGCCCATTGTGGCTAGAAGCGCTCAAAGCCGCGCACCCTCTCCCAGTCGGTGACCGCCGAGTTGAATGCGGCCATTTCGACGCGGGCGTTGTTCAGGTAGTGCTCGACCACCTCGTCGCCGAAGGCTTCGCGGGCGACCTCGGACTGCTCGAAAAGCCTCGCCGCTTCCGCCAGGGTGGTGGGCAGGCGCTCGGCGTCGCCGGCATAGGCATTGCCGCCGACCGGCTCGGGGAGTTCGAGGCCGCGGTCGATCCCGTGCAGTCCGCCGGCGATCAACGCCGCCACCGCCAGATACGGATTGACATCACCCCCGGGGGCGCGGCACTCGACCCGCATCGAATGTCCTTGGCCCACTACCCGCATCGCGCAGGTGCGGTTGTCCACCCCCCAGGCGACGGCCGTCGGCGCGAAGCTGCCCGCGGCAAATCGTTTGTAGGAGTTGATGTTCGGCGCGTAGAACAGCGTCATTTCACGCAGGGTGGCCAACTGTCCGGCCAGAAAACTGCGAAACATGGGGGACATCCCAGGGGACATCCCAGGGGCATCTGCGAACACCGGCGTTCCGTCGACCCCGCGCAGCGAGAGGTGGATGTGGCAGCTGTTGCCCTCGCGCTCGTCGAACTTCGCCATGAAGGTCAGGCTCTGGCCGTGCTGGTCGGCGATTTCCTTGGCGCCGTTCTTGTAGATGGTGTGGTTGTCGCAAGTGACCTGGGCGGCGTCGTAGCGGAACGCGATCTCTTGCTGGCCGGGATTGCATTCGCCCTTCACGCCCTCGCAGTACATCCCGGCGCCATCCATGCCGAGTCGGATATCGCGCAGCAGTGGCTCCATCCGGGTCGAGGCATGAATGGCGTAGTCGACGTTGTAGTCGCTGGCCTTGGTCAGGCCGCGGTAGCCGTTGGCCCAAGCATCTCGGTAGGTCTGATCAAAGACGATGAACTCCAGTTCGGTGCCGACGAAGGCGGCCAGTCCGCGCTGGGCCAACCGGTCGGTCTGGGAACGCAGGACACTGCGCGGCGCGGCGATCACGGGCTTTCCGTCCAGCCATTGCAGATCGGCCATCACCAACGCGGTACCCGGCAGCCACGGCAGCAAACGCAGCGTGCTCAGATCCGGCCGCATCACCATGTCGCCATATCCGGATTCCCAACTGGACATCCGATAGCCGTCCACGGTGTTCATCTCGACATCGACGGCCAGCAGGTAGTTGCAACACTCCGAACCGTGGGCGGCGACCTCCTCGACGAACAGTCGCGCCGAGACCCGCTTGCCGGTCAGCCGACCCTGCATGTCGGCGAACGCCACTATCACCGTGTCGATTTCACCGGCCGCCATCAGCCGGTCCAGCTCGCCCGGCGATAGCAGCCCCTTCGTTACGCCGTGCCGCTCAGACGTCACACGCACTCCTTCGGTTCGGGACCAAGGTTTAACACGAACGACTCCCGAAAGGTAGGACAACAGACCAATAGAAGCCTATTGTGCCTACAAACCCGTGACGAAGGAGACCGCCGTGCCTGAGGGCCACGAAATTCTCGACGAGGACGAACTGCATCTGGCGCGCCTGGGCTACAACCAGGAACTGCAACGATCATGGTCCGGTTTCAACAACTTCGCCATCTCGTTCTCGATCATCTCGATCCTGGCGGGTTGCTTCACTTCGTTCGGGCTGGGCTGGAACAACGGCGGCCCAGCCGCCATCGCCTGGGGTTGGCCGATCCTCGCCGGCTTCATCCTGCTGGTCGGCCTGTGCATGTCGGAACTGGTTTCGGCTTATCCGACCTCAGGCGGGATCTATTGGTGGGCAGCCAAACTCGGTGGCGCCAAAGCCGGTTTCTACACCGGCTGGCTGAACCTGATCGGCCTGATCGCCATCCTGGCGTCGGTCGCCTACGGCAGCGCCACCTTCCTGGACCTCACCCTGGGCACACTCAGCGAAAGCTGGCTGGCCGGCTACAGCCTCAAACGGGTCTTCGTGATGTTCCTGATCATTCTGGTGATCGTCGCCGTCATCAACATCACCTCCAGCCACCTGCTAGCCGTGATCAACAACATCTCGGTGTGGTGGCACGTCGCCGGTGCGGCCGCGGTGATCGCGATCCTGTTCCTGATTCCCGAACGTCACGCCAGCTTCAGCGACGTCTTCGCCAGGACGATCAACAACAGCGGTATGTTCGGCGGCGCCACATCGGGCTTGGGCTGGCTGCTGATCGTACTGCCGATCTCGGCGATTCTCACCCAGTACACGATCACCGGATACGACGCCTCCGCCCATCTGTCCGAGGAGACCAAGAGCGCGGCCAACGCGGCGGCCCAGGGGATCTGGCGGTCGATCTTCTACTCGGCGATCGGCGGCTGGATCTTGTTGCTGTCCTTCCTCTTTGCGGTCCAGGACTCCGACGCGGTCTCGGCGTCGGGCGGCGGTGTCGCAACGATCTTCAGCCAGGCGCTCAACTCCAAGTGGGCCGCCGTGGTGTTGTTCGTCTCCACCGCCGGGCAGCTTTTCTGCACCACCGCCTGCCAGACCAGCGCATCGCGGATGCTCTTCGCC
>JAHBAP020000010.1 GCA_018500005.2 Mycobacterium sp.
GATGTGGCCAACTGTGCGGGAAAAGGTGCGCGACAGGAACAAGGTCCTCTACGCGCTTTTCGAGGCCGCGACGGTGCGCGCTGTCGAAGGCGACACCCTGGTGATCGCCCACCCGGCGCCGTCCTTGGCGAAGCGCCTGACCGAACCGCGCAACGTCGACATCATCCGCGACGCACTCAAGGACGCCCTCGGGGTCAACTGGCGGCTGCGCTGCGAGGTCGGCACGAGCCATGCGGTACCGGCCGCCGAACCGTTGCCACCCGAGCCGCAGTCCGACCCGGTCGACACCCAGCGTGCCGAAGAAGACGACATGATCGCCGAGGCCCGCGACGACGACTCCGGGGCCGCGCCCCGGCAGGATCCCGAAGAACAGGCGCTCGCGTTACTCAAGACCGAGTTGGGCGCCAAACCGATCGACGGCTAGATCGACGGCATACTGGCAAGGGTGACCCCGCTGCAGCGGTACATCGCCGAAGAGATCGCCACCGACCACGTCGACGGATTGCTTTCGCGCCGTGAGGCGTTGCGCAGGCTCGCGTTGATCGGCGTTGGCGCCACGGCCGCCTCCACCCTGATCGCAGCGTGCGAGTCCAAGCGTCCGACCGCCCAACCCGGCACCGAGCAGCTCTCTTCGCAACCGAGCAGTTCGGCCGCGTCGGCCGGGCCGCCACCGGGCATGGCGACCGCGCTTCCGACCCAGCCGATCAGATGGGCCGGCCCGCGCGGTCAGTTACAGGGCGCCTGGGCCGCGGCCAAGGAGCCCCGCGGCGCAGTCCTGGTGATCCACGAGAACAAGGGCCTCAACGACTGGGTGCGTTCGGTGGCAGGCCGGCTCGCGGGCGCCGGTTATTCCGCGCTCGCCATCGACCTGCTCTCCGAAGAGGGCGGCACGGCAAGGTTCTCCGACCCGGCACAGGCCACCGCCGTACTGGCCAAGGTCGATCCGCAGCGCTTCGTCGCCGACCTGCGCAGCGGCCTGGACGAACTCGCCCGCCGGGTACCCGACCGCAAGGTGGCTGCCGTCGGATTCTGTTTCGGCGGGGGACTGGTGTGGCAACTACTGGCCACCGGTGAACCCCGGCTCGCGGCCGCGGCACCGTTCTACGGGCCGACTCCGGACAAACCCGACTTCGCCGGCTCGAAGGGGGCCGCGGTGCTGGGAATCTACGGTGCACTCGACGACCGGGTCAACGCTTCCGAGCCGACCGCCCGGGCGGCGCTGGAGAAAGCTGGAATGGTCTTCGAACTGATCACCGAACCCGAAGCCGATCACGCGTTCTTCAACGACACCGGTAAGCGCTACAACCCGGCAGCCGCCGCCAATGCGTGGAAACGGCTGCGGGACTGGTTCGGCGATCACCTGGCCTGAGCGCCCTGGGTGCACCCCGGCTGTGCCGTTTCCGGGCGGCCAATCCGTTCCGATTGGTCACCTGACTACCCTTACCCCCGAATCAGCAGTCGATACCGAGGAGCCTCAATGGGACAGGTCAGTGCCTCCAGCAGCATTCTGATCGACGCCGAGCCGGCGAAAGTTCTCGACGCCATCGCCGACTACGCGACTGTGCGGCCGAAGATCCTTTCGCCGCACTACAGCGAATACCGGGTGATCAAGGGCGGTCAGGGGCAGGGCACCGTTGCGGCCTGGAAGCTGCAGGCCACCAAGTCGCGCTCCCGTCAGGTGGAGGCCGCTGTCGACGTCGCCGGCCGCACCGTCATCGAGAAGGACGCCAATTCCTCGTTGCTGACCAACTGGACCGTCGCTCCGGCCGGGCCGGGCTGCTCGGTCACCGTCAAGACCAGCTGGAACGGCGCCACTGGCGTCAAGGGCTTCTTCGAGAAGACGTTCGCACCGTTGGGACTGAAGAAAATCCAGGCCGAGGTGCTGGCCAACCTCAAAAACGAGGTCGAGAAGGGCTAGCTGGTTCTGGGCGGCTGGGTCTGCAGGAACGCGACCACGCCCCTGACCACCGCGTCGGCGTACTTCTGCCGGCCCTCGGGGCTCGACATCAGGTTGGAGTCCACCGGGTTCTTCATGTTCCCCAGTTCCACCAGGATCGACGGGAACTGCGCCAGATTCAATCCGGCGATGTCTGCCCGCGGATTGAGTCCGTCGTTGCCGATATAGGTCGACGGCGGGATGCCGGACGCGGCCAACTGGTCGCGCATCAGACGAGCGAACTGCACCGACTGGCCGGCCTGCGCGGTGTTCAGCGGCGGACTCGAGTACAGGATGTGGAAACCGCGTCCGGTGGCCGGACCGCCGTCGCCATGGATTGACACCACGGCGTTGGGTTGCAGCGCGTTGGCCATCGCGGCCCGCTCATCCACGCACGGGCCGACCTGGTCGTCGTTGCCGCGCGACATCGCCGTCCGCACGCCCAGCGCGCTGAGCGCCTGCCGGATTCGCAGCGTGGTGTCCCAGGTGAAGGTGTGTTCGGGGTAGCCGGCCTCGGTGTTGGTGCCCGAGGTCTGGCAGTCTTTGGTGCCACCCCGGCCGGTGGGCACCTGGCGGGTCATCGAGGCGTCGTTGGCGCCGTTGTGGCCGGGATCGAGGAACACGATCATGCCGGCGATACTGCCCGGGGCGGCCTGGGTAACCGGCGCTGCCAGCGACGACGCCGCGAGCGCCATTCCGGAGCAGGCCGCGGTGACGACACGCAGGAACTTCAGCACGAGCGTCACGGTAATCGCTGGCGGTCTAGGCTTGAAAGTCACCGGCGGCCTGAAACACCAGCCGCAACCCACTTGAGACCACAACGCAAGGAGACCGTCATGCAACCCGGTGACCCCGGCGATCTGGGAGCTTTCGGCCTTCAGGTTCCCCAGCAGCAGCAGCTTTCCCCCGAGGCGGTCCAGGGACTGCAGCAATTGCAGGCGGCGCTGGTGCAGGCCCACCAGATGCAGCACAAGTTGCAGGAGGCCCAACAGCGGATCGCCGAGACCCAGGTGAGCGGCCAGGCCGGCGGCGGACTGGTGGAGGTCACCCTCAACGGCGGCGGTGAGATCCTCGGTATCCGGATCGACCCGCAGGTGGTCGATCCCAACGACGTCGAGACACTGCAGGACCTCGTCGTCGGGGCGCTCACCAACGCCGCGGAGAACATGCGGGAGACCGTCAAGGAGATCCTCGGCCCGTTGGCCGCCGCCGCAGAACAGCAGCAGCAGCCCGGGCAGATGCCGGGGGACTGAGTTGTTCGAGGGGCCCGTCCAGGATCTGATCGACGAACTCGGCAAGCTGCCGGGCATCGGGCCCAAGAGCGCACAGCGGATCGCGTTCCACCTGATCTCGGTGGAGCCACCCGAGATCGACCGGCTCACCGCGGTGCTGGCCCGTATTCGCGACGGTATCCAGTTCTGCGAGGTGTGCGGCAACGTCTCCGATGCCGAGCGTTGCCGGATCTGCAGTGACGCCCGTCGCGACGGCTCCCAGGTGTGCGTGGTCGAGGAGCCCAAGGACGTGCAGGCCGTCGAACGCACCCGCGAGTTCCGCGGCCGCTACCACGTGCTCGGCGGGGCGCTCGACCCGTTGTCCGGGATCGGTCCGGATCAGTTGCGAATCCGCCAGCTGCTCAACAGGATCGGTGAGCGTGTCGACGGCGTGGACATCACCGAGGTGATCATCGCCACCGACCCAAACACCGAGGGTGAGGCAACGGCCACCTACCTGGTCCGCATCCTGCGCGACATCCCCGGCTTGACGGTTAGCCGGATCGCGTCGGGCCTGCCGATGGGTGGCGACTTGGAGTTCGCCGACGAACTGACCCTCGGTCGCGCCCTGTCCGGGCGCCGGGCGATGGTCTGACCCGTCCGGGCCGCCCTTCGCCCAGATTGCGCTCGCGCAGGCAATAGCCCCGTCTTGTCTGCCTGAGTGCAATCTCGACGCCGTTGTCGGACGTGCCGGTCATGCTGTCCGCCATGAGTCACATCCTCATCGGCAGCGAAGCCCTTGAGCTGTCTCTTATACACATCTGACGCC
>JAHBAP020000424.1 GCA_018500005.2 Mycobacterium sp.
CTGCTCGAGTGATCGGCCAGAGGTCCGGAGGTCTTGAGCACCACCACATCGCCGGCACCGGCGTCGCCGCCGACCCGGAGTTGACCGTCGAGTCGCGCCTCGCCCGCCAATCGGTCCACCGGCGCAACCACAATGATCCGGCAGGGATGCTCGCGGCTCGCGGCCACCGCGGCGTCGACGGAGTATTCGAGAATCTCCTCGGTGTCCAGCGCAACGACCAAGGTGAGCACCCGGCCCAGGGTGATCGCGCCACCCTCTTCCCGCAGTGAGGTGATCCGCTTGTTGATTTCGTTTGTGGTGGTGTCGGGAAGATCGACGATCATTTAGCGCCACTCCTCCCCATCGCTCGTACCTCGCTCTGCATCGTCGTCGGCGCGCATGCTCTACCCCAGTTCCGCATCAGGGACGCCTCCATTGCCGGCCGGACCGCGCCAGCATCTCGAAGGCGGATTCCGGACCCCACGAACCCGACGGATAGGGGTCGGGTTGTCCGTGCGCGGCCCAGTACTCCAGCGCGGGATCGAGGATCTTCCAGGACAATTCGACCTCGGCGTTGCTCGGGAACAGCGACGGTTCCCCGAGCAGGACGTCGAGGATGAGTCGTTCGTAGGCTTCGGGGGAGTCTTCGGCGAACGCCGACCCGTAGGAAAAGTCCATGTTCACGTCTCGGACCTCCATGGTGCTGCCCGGCACCTTGGAACCGAAACGCAGCGTGATGCCCTCATCCGGCTGGACCCTGATCACCAGAGCGTTCTGGCCGAGTTCCTCGGTCATCGTCGCGTCGAACGGCAGGTGCGGCGCCCGTTTGAATTCCAGCGCGATCTCAGTGACCCTGCGGCCCAGTCGCTTTCCGGTTCGAAGGTAGAACGGCACACCGGCCCAGCGGCGGGTGTCGACGTCCAGGGTGATCGCCGCATAGGTCTCGGTGGTCGAGGTCTTGGAGAAGCCTTCCTCGTCGAGCAGGCCGACCACCTTCTCACCGCCCTGCCAGCCCCCGGTGTACTGCCCGCGGGCGGTGGTCAGGTCCAATGGCGTGGCCAGGCTGGTCGCCCTTAGCACCTTGATCTTCTCGGCGCGGACCTCGTCGGGATGAAAGCTCGTCGGCTCCTCGAGTGCGGTGAGGGCCAGCAACTGCAGCAGGTGGTTCTGGATGACGTCACGGGCGGCGCCGATGCCGTCGTAGTACCCCGCCCGGCCGCCCAGTCCGATGTCCTCGGCCATGGTGATCTGCACGCTGTCCACGTAATGGCTGTTCCAGATCGGTTCGAACAGTTCGTTGGCGAACCGCAGTGCCAGGATGTTCTGCACCGTCTCCTTGCCGAGGTAGTGGTCGATGCGGAACACCGACTGCTCGGGAAAGACGCTGTTGACCACCTTGTTCAGGTCGATGGCGCTCTGCAGGTCATGGCCGAACGGCTTCTCGATGACGACCCGGCTCCACCGTCCGTCGGCGGGGTTGGCCAGGCCTGAGTTCTTGAGTTGCTCAGTCACCACCGGGAATGCGTTCGGCGGAATCGACAGGTAGAAGGCGTGATTGCCGCCGGTGCCGCGCTCGATGTCGAGTTTTTCCAGCGCTTCGGCCAGCCGATTGAACGAGGCCGCATCGTCGAATGTGCCCTGGACGAAACGGATTCCCTCGGCCAGCCGGTCCCAGACCTCTTGGCGGAACGGGGTGCGGGCGTGCTGTTTGACAGCGTCGTAGACGATCTTGGCGAAGTCCTCGTGGGCCCAGTCCCGCCGCGCGAAACCCACCAACGCGAATGACGGCGGCAGCAGACCGCGGTTGGCCAGGTCGTAGATGGCCGGCATCAGCTTCTTGCGGGACAGGTCGCCGGTGACGCCGAAGATCACCACGCTGCACGGGCCGGCGATCCGCGGCATCCGTTTGTCGCGCTTGTCGCGCAACGGGTTGTGCCAGCCGGGCGGTCCCGGTGCGACCTCGGTGTCGGCGCTCATCGGCTCAACTCACTTCTGGGCGTCCAGTTGGGCCTGGGTTGCTTCGAGCAACTCCTCCCAGGACTTCTCGAATTTGTCGACTCCATCGACCTCGAGGTGCCGGAACACGTCTTCCAGATCGATGCCGATCTCCTGGAGCTTGTTGAACACTCCCTGGGATTCGACGATCGTGTTGGTGATTGTGTCCCCGGTGACGACACCGTGGTCGGCCACCGCCTCCAGGGTCTTCTCCGGCATGGTGTTGACGGTGTGGTCGGCCACCAACTCGGTGACGTACATGGTGTCGGAGTAGTCCGGGTTCTTCACCCCGGTGGATGCCCACAGCGGCCGTTGCACGCGACCGCCGGCCTCCACCAGGGCCGCGTAGCGCGGGGCGGTGAAGACTTCCTCGAACGCCGCGTAGGCCAGTCGGGCGTTGGCCACACCGGCCCTGCCGCGCAGCGCCAGCGCGGCCTCGGAGCCGATGGCCTCCAGACGCTTGTCGATCTCGGTATCCACCCGGGAAACGAAAAACGATGCGACCGAGTGGATCTTGGAGATGTCATGGCCAGCAGCCCTGGCGGCCTCCAGTCCGGCGAGGTAGGCGTCCATCACCAGGACGTGGCGCTCGACGGAGAAGATCAGGGTCACGTTGACCGAGATCCCCTCGGCCAGCACCGCCGTGATGGCCGGCAGTCCGGCCAGGGTGGCCGGAATCTTGATCAGCAGATTGGGGCGGTCGACGATCTTCCACAGTTCGATCGCCTGCAGGACGGTCTTGTCGGTTTCATGAGCCAGACGTGGGTCGACCTCGATGGACACCCGGCCGTCGATTCCATTGGATGCCTCCCACTGCGGACGCAGAACGTCGCAGGCCTCGCGGACGTCGTCGGTGGTCGCGGTCCGGATGACGGCGTCGACATCGGCGCCGCGGGCGGCCAGTTCGGCGACCTGCGCGTCATAGGCGGTGCCCTTCGACAGCGCCGCCTGGAAGATTGAGGGATTGGTGGTGACGCCGACGATGCTGCGGGCGTCGATCAGCTCCTGCAGATTTCCCGATCGCAACCGGTCGCGGGACAGATCGTCGAGCCAGACGGACACGCCGGCGGCGGGGAGAGCCGCAAGGTTCTTGTTC
>JAHBAP020000625.1 GCA_018500005.2 Mycobacterium sp.
ATGTGTATAAGAGACAGGAAAGGGGCGGTTGGGTCAGGTCGGCGGACGCACTGGAGGCAAAGCGGTTGCGAAGAGCCAGCGACACATAGACCAGCGCCACCAGGACGGGTACTTCGATCAACGGCCCGACCACCCCGGCCAGTGCCTGTCCGGAGGTGGCGCCGAAGGTGGCAATCGCCACCGCGATCGCCAGTTCGAAGTTGTTGCCCGCGGCGGTGAACGCCAGGGTGGTGGTGCGTGCGTAGCCCAGGCCCAGTGCGGCTCCGAGCAGGAATCCGCCGCCCCACATCAGGGCGAAGTAGGCCAGCAGGGGCAGCGCGATGCGGGCGACGTCCCACGGCCGGTTGGTGATCTGATCGCCCTGGAGCGCAAAGAGAATGACGATGGTGAACAGCAGGCCGTAGAGCGCCCACGGCCCGATCTTTGGCAGGAATGAGTTCTCGTACCACCGCCGGCCCTTAGCCTTCTCCCCGAGCCGGCGCGAGAGGTAGCCGGCCAGTAGCGGGATGCCCAGGAAGATCAGCACGGATTTGGCGATCTGCCATGGCGAGGTCGAGATCGACGCCTGCTGAAGGCCCAGCCATCCGGGCAGCACCGAGAGGTAGAACCAGCCCAGCACCGCGAACATGACGACCTGGAACACAGAGTTCAGCGCGACCAGAACCGCCGCCGCCTCGCGGTCCCCGCAGGCCAGGTCATTCCAGATGATCACCATCGCGATGCAGCGGGCCAGCCCGACGATGATCAGGCCGGTGCGGTACTCCGGCAGGTCCGGCAGCATCAGCCAGGCTAGGGCGAACATCAGCGCCGGGCCGAGCACCCAGTTCAACACCAGGGAACTGATCAGTAGTTTGCGGTCGCTGGTGACGGTGTCGAGGCGGTCGTAGCGCACCTTGGCCAGCACCGGGTACATCATGATCAGCAATCCCAGGGCGATCGGCAGGGAGATGCCGTCGATCTGGACCTTCTCCAGGGCGGTTTTCAGCCCGGGGACCCACCGGCCCAGCAACAGGCCGGCGGCCATCGCCACACCGATCCACACCGGTAGGAACCGATCCAGGGTGGACAGCTTCCCGGCCACCGACGCGTCGTGACTCACGGTGTCGGTCACGACGAAACCCCCACCGCTGCAGCGGAATCAGCGCCCGCGCTCAACAGCCCCGACAGGGTCGCCAAGGCTTCCGGCACCACCGCGTAATAGACCCACGAGGCTCGTCGCTGCGAGGTCAACAGGCCGGCATCCCGCAGGACCTTCAGGTGATGCGACACCGTCGGCTGGGAGACCTCCACGCCCGCGGAGATGTCACACACGCAGGCCTCACCGCCGGCGTGGCTGGCCACCGAACTGAGCAGCTGCAACCGCACCGGATCGGACAGGGCCTTGAACTTCGCCGCCATCTCCACCGCCGTCGGCATGCTCAACGGCTCGGCGACCAACGGCGCCACTGGACAGCGATCCCCGCCCGCACCTTGATTCGACACGTGTCGATATTGACAAGTATCCAATCCGCGGTCAAGCGAAGTTGGCTCCGGCATAGTCCAGCCGGGTGGTGGGCTGACCGGTAAGCGCCGCGATCGTTTCGAAATCTTTGTCGACATGCAGGACGTACAGACCTGCGAGTTCGGCGCTAGCGGCGATGATGCGATCTACCACCCAGATCCAGGCCACCAGCAGCAATCTGACGACGCCGCGGTACCGGCAGCCCCAGCACGCCGCGAACCACGTGTAGGTTCCGCTTTCCGGCGGCGAATCGACTCCGCGGTGAGCTTCCGAGCGGGGAGAGGGCGAAACGTACGGTTGTGCGGGTTTGGCGCAGCCCCGAACTGCGGCGGCGCCGGGGGTGCCGGCGGTGACCGACCGACCAGACTTCTTGGCCACTGCATAGCCTCAGTCGAGGTGCCGGTCGGCATCCATCCGCTGGTGGAGTACACGGACCACATCGATCACTTCGTCGCTGCCGATCCGGTAATACAGCGTGTGCGATCCGACAGCGTGCTTGCGGTAACCGGGGCGGACGTCATTGCAGGCCCGTCCGATCGTCGGATTGGAAACGACGCGTTCGATCGCACGCTGGATTTCGCGCAGGTACTCCTCGGCCTGATCGTCATCCCAGCGCTCAGAGCTGTAATCCCAAATCTGTTCGAGATCGGCACGTGCGGCTGGTGAAAGCACGTACCGGATCACCGGCGGCGAGGCTCCTCGGCCCGCTTACGGGCAACGAACTCGTCGAAGTCGAACGGCGTCGACTCACCACTTTGCTCGCCAGCAACGAGGGCCTGTCTCAACGCCCGCAGGCGGGTCTCACGATCCTCAAGCAACCGTAGGGCAGACCGCACTACGTCGCTGGCCGAGCCGTAACGGCCGGAAGCAACCTCATCCTCGATGAACGCACTGAAATGCTCATCGAGGCTGAAGGACGTATTCCTACCCACGGGATCGAGGGTACCAAATCTTGGTAAGCAGGGTTAGCGCCGTCATTGCTCTTCCGGAACCCAGACGTGCCCTTCCCCGAGGAGCGGACCGTGTTGGCCGAAGCCGTCTCGGACATCCGCGCCATGGCGGAACTCTTGGAGATGCACTTCACCGAGTCCCACCAGCAACGCGAGGAGATCTACAAGGCGGGTCTTGCCTCAGTTCCGTTCCTCTATGCACTAGGCGACGTCATCATCGCGTGGCTGCTTCTCCGTCAGGCCGAGGTGGCGAACACCGCGCTGGAGGCGGGCCGCGCCGGTCAGGACGGTGACTTTTACCGAGGAAAGATCGCCTCAGCCAGGTTCTTCACGCGCTCAGTGCTGCCGGGGATCTCGGCAACCCTGGCCTACATCACCCGCATCGACGGCGACGTGATGGATCTACCGGAGGCCGGCTTTTGAAACACGCGCGAACACGATGAGCAGCAGGCGCGCTGCGCATATTGCGCAATGCCGATGCCCTCAGAACCGAGATTGCGCACTCGAACAAACGAGCTTGAGAGCCTCTCACCGAAATGTCGCAAATGACACCGGTACCACATTTCATTTGAGACGGCGACACTCAGAATGAGAACCTACAACAACTTGTGTAGGTTCTCGAATTCCGTTGCATTTCCTAGTCTTCTGACCTGCATCTCTCCTTTTTGTCTCACTCCGTTGCATCCGGGTTTGTCTCAGTTTGCGTTGCATTTCCTAGCCGAAGGTCATGGCCATGTGCCGCGGGGACCAACGCGCGGCGCGGGACCAGG
>JAHBAP020000508.1 GCA_018500005.2 Mycobacterium sp.
CGAGACCCGTGGTGTACGACGACGTGTACGGGGTGGCCCTCGGCGATCAGCAGTGCGATGGCGTCGGTCAACTGGATTTCCCCGCCCGCCCCGCGGTCGACCCGTCGCAACGCGTCGAAGATCGCCCGGTCGAGGATGTAGCGGCCGGCCGCGGCAAAACGGGACGGCGCCTTGTCCGGGGCCGGCTTCTCCACCATGCCCTTGACCCTGAGAATGTCGGGGCTGGCCGCATCCGGGACGGGTTCCACGTCGAACACTCCGTAGGCGCTGACCTCGTCCCGTCCGACCTCGATGGCGCACAGCACCGTCCCGCCCCGCTTGGCGCGCACCTTGGCCATGGTGACCAGTACCCCACTCGGCAGCACCAAGTCATCGGGGAGAAGTACTGCCACTGCATCCTCGTCCGGTGAAAGCACGGCTTCGACGCAACTCACCGCATGACCCAGACCGAGCGGTTCGGCCTGGATGACCGACTCGACCTTGATAAGGGCGGGGGCGCGCCGGACCTTCTCCAGCATCGCCTTCTTGCCACGGGATTCCAGCGTGCCCTCGAGGACGAGGTCCTCGACGAAGTGCGCGACGACGCCGTCCTTACCTTCAGACGTGACGATCACCAAACGCTCGGCCCCGGCTTCTGCGGCTTCCTCTGCCACCAACTCGATCCCGGGGGTGTCGACGACGGGCAGCAACTCCTTGGGCACCGTCTTGGTGGCGGGCAGGAATCGGGTTCCCAGACCCGCGGCCGGCACAACGGCGGTACGGGGAATCGGAACCTGACTGCTGAGCATGCCCTAACCCTAACCCGGCGTGACAGTGGCGTCGGCACCGTCGTGCTGACAAGGTGTAAGCGTGGCCGACGTGGGCAAAGACGACCTTCGGGCGAAACTGCTGGCAGCGCGACGTGCGATTGCCACCGACGTTCACCGGGCCGATTCCGAACGCCTATGCCGGCATCTGGCCGAGGCCGTCGACGGTGCCCGCGTGGTCGCAGCCTATGTCCCGGTCGGCGCCGAACCCGGGACACCGGAGATTCTCGACGTCCTGAACCGGTTGTGCCAAACCGTGCTGCTCCCGGTGACCCGCACGGGGCCGGACGGTGAACACCTGGCGCTGCGGTGGGGTCGCTACCGGCCGGGGCGGTTGGTCTCCGGCCGGTTCGGTCTGCAGGAACCGACTGAACCGTCACTGCCGCCCACCGCCCTGCCCGATGCCCAGGTGGTGCTGGTCCCTGCACTGGCGGTGGCCCGCCACGGCACCCGACTCGGGCGTGGGGGCGGGTTTTACGACCGGTCGCTGCCACTGTGTGCCGCAGGCACCCGCCTGGTGGCGGTGGTGCGGGCCTGCGAGGTCATCGACGAACTGCCCTCCGAACCGCACGACGTACGGATGACCCACGCTCTGACCCCGGACGGTCTGATCGCGCTGGGACCCTGAGTCGGGAATGCCCTGAACCGGATGGCGGTTCTAGCACTTGGCGCGGTAGAGTGCTAACGATCCAGTCCTCCCGGAGGTTGATGTGCCGACCTACAGCTACGCCTGCACCGAGTGCGACCACCGGTTCGACGCCGTCCAGGCGTTCACCGATGACGCTCTGACGACCTGCCCGCAGTGCTCGGGCCGGTTGCGCAAGTTGTTCAACTCCGTGGGCGTGGTGTTCAAGGGCAGCGGGTTCTACCGCACCGACAGCCGTGGCGAGAACGGCGGGAAGGTCGCCAAGGGCGAGTCCTCGAGCGCGGACAAGTCCTCGGAGAAGTCCACCACCGCAGAGAAATCGTCCAGTTCCTCAGACTCCTCCGGTTCCTCCTCGGGATCGACGTCCACGACGAGTTCGGCTCCCGCCACCGCATCGAGCTAGCAGGGTTATCCACAACCGGCCGCACCGCTGAGGGGCCACCCGGGCGGACCGCACCTACCGTGACGGTATGGGTCAGTCGGTCAATCCCACGCCGCTGGAACGTCTTTCGCGCCTCGCACACCCCGACTTCACTCAGACCGCGCTGGCCCGACGGATCGCCGCGGGGCTACTCGTCGCACTCGCCGGGGCGGCCGCGCTTCGGCCGGATCCCGGCAGTGACCTACAAGAGATCGTCGTCGCCGCCCACGACCTCGGCCCCGGAATCACTCTGGGCGCCGGCGATATCGCACTGAGCAGGCGGCCGGGCGCGACGGTGCCGGACGGCGCCCTTACCGCCCTGGACGCCGCCATGGGCGCCACCCTCGCCGGTCCGTCCCGGCGCGGCGAAATCTTGACCGACGCCAGAGTGCTGGGCTCGCGGCAAGCCGAACTCACCGCCGGCCCGGACGCCCGCACCGTTCCAGTACACCTGGTCGAGTCCGCCGTCCTGGACGTGATCCGTCCCGGTGACATCGTCGACGTCCTGGGTGCGCCCGACGGGGAAGCCCGCCCGCGACTGGTGGCCCGCGACGCCGTGGTGGTGTTCATCTCACCCGGCGGCGAGGGCCGGGTGGTGTTACTCGCCCTCCCTGCGGCCGCAGCCAGCGCACTGGCCGCCGCGAGCCTGGTGCAGAGCCTGACGCTCACCATTCACTGACACAGACAAATCGCCGGTTACCCAGAAACCCGCCTTGCGCTAGGCTTTCGACGCCCAAGATAACCCCGAGCAAAGAAAGGCCCACTGTGTTAAAGGGTTTCAAAGAGTTCCTGATGCGCGGCAACATCGTCGACCTCGCAGTCGCGGTCGTCATCGGTACCGCGTTCACGGCACTTGTCACGAAGTTCACCGACAGCATCATCACGCCACTGATCAATCGGATCGGCGCCGGAAAGGAATCGTCCTACGGCATCCTCAGGATCGATATCGGCGGCGGGCAGACCATCGATCTCAACATCCTGGTGTCGGCCTTCATCAACTTCGTTCTGGTTGCGGCGGTGGTCTACTTCTTCGTGGTGCTGCCGTATAACAAGATCCGTTCCAAGGGTTCGGCCGAGGCGGCCGCCGACAAGACCAACCGCCTGCTGACCGAAATCCGCGATGCCCTCGGCGGCAAGGACAGCTCACCGGAGTTCGAGCGCGCAATCGACCCGTTGAAGAACCTGCGGAAGTAATCCCGCAGATCAGTCCTCCCCCGCGACGACAATGGCCCCCAGCTCACGCCGGGGGCCATTGTCGTGGAGTGTCCGCCTAGTTCATGTTCCAGGGTTCGCCGTAGGTGGTGACGCTGTCACCGGTTTTGGCGATCAGTCGGGCGAAGGGGCGCAGCAGCACGCCGCCGGCCGCGCCGGTGACGGTGCCGTGGGCGTTGGCCACCGCCACCGAGCCCTCGGGTCCGGCGACGTCGACGGAGAAGGTGGCGACTTCCTGGATGCCGGGGCCGTTGCCCAGGTCCGAGGTGATCGAGGCGCCGGGGAACAGGTTGGGGGTGATGACCGAGCCCAGCGGGTCAAAGCCCAGCGGGGAGATGCTCACGTCGTCGAGCAGGATGTTGGGGGTGGTGTAGCTGAAGTTGATGCCCACGCCCAGCGACCAGGGGAAGCCCACCTGGTAACCCAGCTCCAGGGTGCCCTCGAACTTGTCGGCCTCGGGGCCGGCGACCTGGTACTTGGCCTTGCCGGAGTGGAACCACTCCCGGGTCAGCCGGTTGCGGTCCAACGGGTAGACACCGTCGAGGAAGGTGTCCCACTGCTGGATGGTCATCGTCCGGCCACCGCCGTCGACCAGACTCATCTGGTTGTCCAACTCCGCCTGCGCG
>JAHBAP020000531.1 GCA_018500005.2 Mycobacterium sp.
CCGAACCTGTTCGCGTCCCGGATCGTGAGACCGTCCAGCCGCGCACGAACTGCACGCACATCGCCGTGGGACGCCTGGGACACTGCATCAGGGTAGTTGGGAGAAAGGGAGCTCCGATGACGACGGCGCTGATCGTCGGCGGTCTGCTACTGGTCGGTGTCGGTCTGGTGGCGAGTCAGCTGTTCCGGCTCAAGGACTGGCTGAACCGGCAGCCACCACCCGACCCGGATGACCGGGCGCACCTCCCACCGAATGATCCGCCACCGCATTAGGTTTCAGCGTGGGGGATCTCCACGCCAGGTGAAGCTGTTGACGTATTTGCCCATGTCCTGGGCGATCTGCAGGTTCGCCGGGGACGGCGGCCCGGGCCCCGAACTGGGAGTGAACTGCCGAAACGGTCCTACCGCGGCGGCCACCAGAGCCAGATCGTTCTTGACAGCCACGACGACGATGACGCGCAGCAGGTCGGACTGACTCGAGGCCGCCAGTGGCTGAAAGTCGGCCGCCGCCCCGTACCCCGGTTGGTAGCCGACCATCGCATTGGGCAGCTCGTATGCGACCTTCGCATCCGGGAAGGCATCCCGCATCAATTCCCCTGCGACCTGTCGGGCGTCGCGGCCCTGCGCGGGCTGGCTGAAGAGCCTCAGGGTGCCGCCATCGCCCGCGTTCAGTTCGGCGGTCACGCCATCGGGTTCGAGGACGACATCGTAGGCCGCACCTGGCGTCGGATAGGACACCGAGAACGAGCCGTCCGGCGCGGTGAAACGCGGATTGGTCGCCACCGGCAGACCGGTCGGGGGCCTACCGCAGTCCGGTGGGCAGACATAACGGGTCGGGAGGTCAGGGACCCGAACGTCCACCAGCGACAGCGCCATCAGTCCGACGGCCAGAATGATCGCCCAGACTCCCAGGGTGACAAAGTATTTCGGCCCGCGGTCCGGATCTGCGGTGTAACGGCTCCGCGGAACGGCGTATCCCTCGAACATCGTCATCGGCGCACCGTTCGCGCCAGTTCGATGTTTTTCATCAACTGGCCGACGTCTGGGCTTCCCAAACCGGTCACCATGTCGTAACCGGGACCACTGCGGCTGATCGCGTTTCCGCCGAGTTCGATATCTCGGAAGCCCAGTTCGAGCTCGCGAAACCCTGGAACCGCCGTGCCTTCGGCCACCAGATACAGCAGCTCATTGAAATCCCCCAACGGCTGGAGTCCCTGGCTTCTGAGCGACTGATTCATGATGGCCGCCAGCCCGGCCCAAACCGGGGCCGCCTGCGAGGTGCCCCCTCCGGTGACCACCTGTCCCTTGAAGACGAACTTCACTCCGGTGAATGGGTCGGCCACCGCAGCGACATCCGGTACCAGCCGACGATCCGCCGGCCCCACCTCCGCTCCGACGGCCTGCCAACTGGGACGCCCAAACAGAGTCGACACCCCGCCGGCGGAGCCCTGGGTCAACGGCACGTCGTACCAGGCCTGTTCGGCCAGCCAGTCGCCGGTGGCGTCGGTGGACAACGAGGTGCCGCCCACCGAGGTCATCTCCGGAACGGAGGCCACCGCGTCCACCCCGACGTCATCCGGACTCGGCGGATCCGACCAATGCTTGCCGCCGCGGCACTCCAGTCCGGCCAGGTCGCCGGTGGCGTCGAAGGCGGTCGTGCCGTGCTTGTGGGCGGTCGCCAACGCCGATCGGACCGGAGCCAGGTCGGCCGCGGTCATCAACCGGTCGCATCCCCAGCCGATGGAGAAACTCCAGATCGCACCGCGGAACTGGCGATCCACCGATTCCATCAATTTGCCGAGTTTCTCGAATCCGCCCCCGCCCTCGACGGTGGAACGGGCATTGACCATGACAAGCTTGGCATCCGGGGCTATCGCGTGGATCATCTGCAGGTCCATGGTCGCCTCGCCAGTGCGGTGATCGGGCATGCCGCCGAATACCTCGGGGGTGAACCTGGGAAGTTTGAACCAGTCGGCGAAGTTGTCCATATCCGCCTGGTCGAATCCATCGAAGCTGAAAACCACTGCGGTGGAGCCGTTTCCGGTGAAACCGGCCTCAGTCAACGGCGTCACGTTGTAGGCGTTCCACAGCTGGCTGGGGAGCAGCCCGCCGTCGGGCACGTCACGCGGCGGGGTCGGCGGACGACCCTCCGTGTAGGGGGTGAGACTCAGGATCCTGCCCAGGCCGGCCACCTCGCCGCTAGCGGCGTCGGGGATTTCGGGTTGCTGCGGGGACGCATAGAACAGCTCACCCGACGGAGTCCGGTAGTCGCGGACCGCGACTCCGAACCCCCTGGCGACCGCGTGAGCCTGTCCCTCGACTATCGCCCACGGGTCACCGTCCCGCCAGCGAACCGAAAGTCCCTGCGCCTCTGCCCATTCGATCAGCCGTACCGGCCTCTCCCGACTGTGCAGGGCGGCCGTGAGCTGAACCGGTTGCCGGTGAGCTTCGCCGAGATCTACCGCCGCAGCGAGCAGTCGTGCATACGGACCACCGATAGTCGGTGGTGACACCGATCGGTCGGCGGCCATCCCGCCGAGAACAACGGCGATGATCCCGGCCAGCGCAGTCATTCCCCGGCGGCGCTTGCGGTTCATGGCATCAGATCCGAATGGTCAGCTGCCTGTATATCAGCGGGGCGATCTTCTCGGCCATGTACTCGGGGCCGGCGTCGGTGCTGTCTCTTA
>JAHBAP020000553.1 GCA_018500005.2 Mycobacterium sp.
TCCCCCCCCGCCCCAACCCCCGTCGGCCCGGACGGTGGGCCCCTCGACACCCCGCCGGTAGCGCTCAATCGTGAGTTCGGGGGCGTCCCGCAGACCCTGCAAAGCGACCGCGATCGAGATGGAACGCAAGCCGGCTTCGAACGCACCACGCCAAGCGATGCCGCGGCCGGGAGGGTTCTGGTCGATCCAGCTGTCGAGATGATCAAAAGCAGCGCGGCTATACCGTCGGTCATCGGTGAATAGCCATCCCTGCGCCAGCAGTGGGAGATGTTGGAGACGATTGAGCTCCCAGATCCACTTGACATCGCCACCGGCTGTCCGATGGTCGATCCGGTTGGCCGGGGTGTCCGGCCAGGAGACGTTCGAAAGCGGGTCGTGATGCCAGTTGATGGGCGCGGTGAGCGTCACCGGGGGGTAGCCGAAGAATTGGAAACGATTCCCGACCAATTGATCTGCTGCTTCGAGCAGCGGCGTGACGAACTCTGGAGCAGCTTCGCCGATCGCGTTCGCTCGATGGCGATCGAGAAGAATCGGCCGGTGAAGACCCGACCGAAAACCGTCGAGGGAATCCGCCCAATCGCCCTGCGTGAATCCTGTCTTGACCGTCGAGGGCGGTCTGCGGGTCACCTGCTGAAGACGCCAAATCACCTCTCGTGGTTGCATGGACCGCAGTCGGCGCGCGTACCAGCCAACCCGGTCCAAGGTGCTTCCGCCGGCTGTCATTTGACCCGGCAGCTAATCGCTACCACGCAATTCCCCGATAGTGTTCTTCACCGCGCAACTGATCGGCGTCGGGCAACCGCACCAGGTCGATGACTACTTGGTCCGGGGCACGCCGGCCAAGGGCTTGGACGATCTCCGGCGTCTTCGACCCGACCACGAGCACCTCGCCGTGTTCAAGGACTGCCCCGATGTCCTCGACTAGCAGGTCCCCGATGTGCTGGAGCCGTTCGTCGATGTAGGCACGGTTAGCGCCAACCAACCGTGAATAGGCAACGCCGGAATCGAAGATCTTGACGTCGAACCCCTTACCGATCAATCGCTCCGCCAGTTCGACCATCGGACTCTCTCGCAGATCGTCGGTTCCCGACTTGAAGGAAAGCCCAAACATTGAAACCTTGCGCTTGCCTTCGCTCATGACCAGATCCAGTGCCCTATGCAGATGACTCTCATTCGACCGAATCAGGTTGCCCAGCAACGGTATGTCGACGGCACTGCGCCTGGCGACATGCGTGAGTGCGCGAACATCCTTGGGCAGGCACGATCCGCCGAAGGCAAATCCGGGCCGTAGGTAGGCACCGCTGAGGTTGAGTTTCGAGTCCGCCAGAAAGATGTCCATCACAGCATGTGAGTCGAGGTCCAACGCCGAGCAGATGGCGCCAATCTCGTTGGCAAAACACACCTTCAGCGCGTGATAGCTGTTGTCGACGTATTTGGTCATCTCAGCCACCCTGATCGGCACTTCGTAGCGCTCCCCGGGAAGTCCCTCATACAATGACATCACGACGGCCGCGCTACGGGAATCGGTGGTGCCGACCACTGTTTTCGGGGGATCGAAAAAGTCTTGGACGCTTGTTCCCTCACGGAGGTACTCCGGATTGACGCAGACGCCGAAGTCCTCCCCCGCCCTCTTGCCTGAGAGTTGTTCGAGGATGGGGATCAAAAGGCCCTCGCACGTTCCCGGAAGCATGGTGCTCCGGTAGACCACAACGTGCCAACTGTTCTTCCCCGCGAGTGCGGTGCCGATCTGAGCGGTCACATGTTCCAGATAGGCGGTCGACAAATCCCCGGAAGCGGAGGACGGCGTCCCGACGCAAACCAGCGAAAGATCGGAGTGCTCGACTGCGAAGACGACATCGTCGGTGACGGTCAAACGACCCGCGTTGACGACTTCGGAGGTGAGGTCACCGATCCTGTCTTCGACGATCGGGGGAAGGCCCCGGCGCAGCATCTCCATCTTCTGAGGACTGACGTCCACGCCGGTGACATGGTGTCCCACCGACGCCAAGCACGCGGCGGATACGCAACCCACATACCCCAGGCCGAAGACGCTGACTGCCGCTCGCTTCAATTCGCTCATCGCTCTCACTACGCACTGTTGGCGCTGAACCACCCGACTCACTACGCACATCCGCGGCGACAGATCCTGAATCGGAAGCCAGCGTCGACGGGGACATCGGCTACGGACGTTGAATTATACTTCTCCTGAGATTCGCGGATTCTGGGCGGTTCGGCCCATGCGGTGGCGACCTGCTGTTACCGAGCGAGTCCCACCAACGCGCGCCCCCAAAGGAGTTTCTCGGTATGCCCGATATCAATGCACACGATGACACCCATGCCGGCGCTCGACACTTCTGTTCAGTGATTCGCGCGAGGCTTGAGCCGGAACATCGGCGTAATGTATTCGTCGCCGGCTGCGGTTTGGGCCACGAAGCGCTCCACATCCGCAAAACGCTGGACGTTCCCGTCACTGGCGCTGACATCTCTCGCCAATGGGACGCCAATTTAGGCGGTGGAATCGACGGCTTTACTCTGCTGGAGAACAGCATCCTCAGCCTGCCTTTCGCCAACGACACGTTCGACGCGGTTTTTTACCATCACGTGATCGAGCACGTTAGCGATCCCCGCGCCAGCCTGGCTGAACTGTTCCGAATTCTCGTGCCGGGAGGCTTGATATATGTCGGTACGCCTAACAGGCACCGCGCAATTGGATATTTGGGCTCGCCTGACGCATCGCGTTCGGAGAAGATCGAATGGAACATTATCGACTACAAGGCCCGCTTGAGGGGAAAATTTCGCAACGAACATGGCGCACACGCGGGCTTTACCGAAAAAGAGCTTGACGATTTGCTGGACGAGCGATTCATCAATATTGAATTTCTCACAGCAGATTACTTGCATTTCAAGTACGACGGTCGGCTTCCCGGTTCGCTGCTGAACTTGATCTGCAGGAAACCACTAATCGAGGTTGCCGCACCGTCCGTCTACGCCGTGGCAACAAAACCGGCGGGATAGCTCACGCCTCGCGGCAGACGACCTCCGCTAGAGCATCTTCAGCAGCCGCCACACTCAGACCCAACGTGAATTCTGAATCAACACGCTGACGTCCTGCCCTGCCCATCTCCTGCGCGAACAGCCTGTTCGACAGAACGTCGTTGAGTCGAGCAGCGAGCAGTTCAGGTGCGCGTGGAGGCACCAAATACCCCGTCACGCCGTCCGCAACTAGTTCGCGCACTCCCCCGACATCGGTGCACACCACAGGTCGCGCGCAGGCCATGGCTTCCAGAACGGAGATCGGGAAACATTCTGTGGTCGAACACAACACGAATACGTCCATTGCACGGAGAAGTCGGGCGACATCGCTGCGACTGCCGACGAAACGAACATTGCGCGTGATGCCAAGCTCCTCGCAGAGGACCTCAAGAACGGGGCGCGTCGGGCCGTCTCCCACCAGAAGGAAAGTCGTCCGGGGTCTTTCCGCCAAAAGATGTTTGGCGGCCCGCAATAGTGTTGCGTGATCCTTTTCAGCCCGTAACGCGGCCACAATCCCGACCACGGCATCGGACTCGTCGACACCGAATTCATCGAGGGGACTACGGTCGTCTTCAGTGATGAACGCTCCGGGTTCAACGCCGTTGTGGATGATCCGGACTTTCCCGGGGGGGCATCGGAGATCATCCGTGATGAAGCGGCGCTGCGCGTCTGCAACACCGAAAAATGCACTGGTCCAAGGGATTAAAGCCCTCGCCGCAAAGTCCCGCAGCGAATTAGGCCTTTCCGCACTGATGGCGGCGTGCACCCAAACCACGCTGTGCCGTATTCCTGCGATCCGCGCAGCTATTCGGCCGAGTATCTCAGCGTTGTACCCCCACACCAACACCACATCAGGACGCGTCCGCCGCATGTAGGACACCAGAGCAGCCAATGCCCGTAAAATTTGGCGCTTCCCACCGAGATGTAAAGCTGTCGCTTCAATCCCGGCCGACCGAACCTCGTCGAACAAGTCGCCTTCCTCGCCGATGCACACCAAAGATGGGATGAACTTCTCAGGATCCATCCGTGGCAGAAGAGTGGCGACGTGTCGCTCCGCCCCACCAAATCTGAGGTCGGGGACGACGAACAACAGTCGGATCGGCGAAGTACTCATGTCGCGTTACCCAGCGTCCCGAGGTTCACCGATCGAGCGATACGCATCGATGTGGGCTGCGGAAACTCCGCGCCACGTCCTGGCTGGATCGACTTCTTGCGGCCCGTAGTCATTACCAAGAGCGACGACCAACGCCCTGGCCAAGTCTTCCTCATCCCCGGGTCGGGCGAGTAACTCCTTGTTGGCCACGAGCTCACGGAGACCCTCGAGATTGCTCGCAACAATCAATTTCCCCGATCCGTACGCCTGCGCGCCAACGCCGGAGCCGGCGGCGGAAACGTACGGAAGGCATACGACTCGGGCATCCGCCAGTTGCTGTTCGAGCTGCTCATTGGAGTATCCGTCCCAGCTCGCATCGAGGCGGGAATCCTGTTTCAGGACAGGTGCGTAGTCACCCGGGCTGGCTAAAATCCTGAGGCGCGCATCGGGGTCGGCCGCCCAGACCTGGTCCATGGCACCGAGGAGCGTATCGATCCCTTTGTATCCTGCTGCCCGCCCAAAAAACAGGATCGTCTTCGAATCGCCGGCTGATCGGGCCGGCATGGCGGTCACGCCGTGCGGGATGACAACCGCTTTTCGCTTCTCGCTAGGCGGAAGCCCGTTGAAGATGCTCTCCGTATGCACCACGATGACGTCGGCGAGGCGCCGATATGCTCGTTCGACAACTCGGTTTGTAAACTCCCGGAGACGATCCGCTCCGCTCACGACACCGTGCCGCACGGCGGGTTCGTGGAGGGTGAGCACCGTCGGCATTCTCAGCGCCAGCCAGAGGAATCTCAGATCGCCCGTCTGTTGAAGATGAAAGCGGTCGTAGCCGGACCGTCGCTTGTCACGGTAGATCCGGTGGATTTCGAAAATCGACTTGACCGACGTGTACTTTCCGGACAATCGGTAAAGGTCAACTCCGCTCGAAGCCAAGTTGCGGTGCACTATTTCTTCATCGTCGCGTCGCATGTCGAATTCGGCCGAGGATTCCCTGACGATGACAGTTACCTCGTTCGACTCGGCAGCAACAGCAGAAGCCAATCCGGCGGTGTACTCCTTGAACCAATCGCAGTAGTAAAGGATCTTCATGATCAGTGTCGAGCGAAGAGGTAATAGCTTTCCCACACTGCGGCAGGGTTCTCAGGCAGCGCCGTGACCCTCAGACCCGACGATTCGAGGTAACCCTTTACATTGTCGAATGTGGCCTGGGCGGGGTCTCCGGTGAAATCGTGGCAACTGACGCACAACTCAGCAACCTTGGAGATCGCAGATCCAAGACCCAAGAGTGCCTCATATTCAGCGCCCTCGATATTCATCTTCATGTACGAAATTCGATCGACATCCATGGAGTCGAGGAGGCTGTCGAGGCGGTGACAGCTGACCGCCACGGAAGAAGCTCCCACCACCGCTTTGGTCGAGTTCTCGACACCGCCCTCTTCTGCGATGTGGAGGTGCACAGTCCCCTCTTCCTCACCTACCGCCAGTTCGAGTACATCAACATTCCTGTACTCCAGACCGCTGACTTGCTTCCGCAGGCGGCGGGCCGCCGCCGGATCGGCCTCGATAGCGATAACTCGGCCTGCCGGACCGACCATTCGCGAGAACTGACCGACCTCAGTGCCTGCGCCGGCCCCTACGTCCAGAATCGTGTCGCCCAACTTCGGCTGATAGGCAGCGAGAAACAACCCCATGTTCTGTTCCGTCACCACCTTGGGCCTCGCAACAGGGGAGTCCCAGTAGAGACGGCCGCCAGACCATTTGAACTCCCAATCTTCGCCGTCCCAACGCACCCTCGTGAAGCGTCTGTCAGCGGCCGAAACCGCAACTGATGTCACCCAGCCTGCCGCGCGGGTGTGTCCCGTGGATGCCAAGCTGCCAACAGCCCGCGTCAGGATTTTCTTCAAATTTCACTCGCTCCGAATCTGGCCTCTAGGCCGCTACCTTCTCAGCCAAAGAAGTCAGGCAGAACAGCGCCACGGACGTTCGTCGGAAACGCAAATACTGCGCCGGCGTTGGGTTCCCGATCGTCAGACAAGCCCTGCCGGGAGGTGGTGATGTAGAGAACGTCGCGGTCCACCCCGCCGAACGCACAGGAACTCACTTGGCTCACACCCGACACTTTAACCGTCTCGACAAGTCGCCCCGTGCGGTCGTAGTGGTTGACAGCACCTCCACCCCACAGCGCGATCCACAGTCCGTCCTGTTCGTCGATCGCCATGCCGTCCGGAACGCCTGAAGAGTCGTCGATCTGGATATGTGGGCGCCGCCCGAACCATTCACCTGACTCCGGGTCGACATCGAAGACGTCGACCCGGTGGGTGAGTGAGTCGATGTAGAAGACGCGCGACCCGTCCCCTGACCACTGGAGCCCGTTGGAGATCGATACACCGCCTAGCATCTCGACAACGCGGCCTTCAGGAGTCAGCCTGTACAACGCCCCGCCGCCCGGGCGACCGTCGAAGGCCATGGTTCCGACGAAGAAATCCCCGGATGGGCCACACCCTCCGTCATTCGTCCGGACGGTCGGGTCGAGGGCCAGGTCTGCGAATTTCCGGAACTCGACGAACTGCTCGTCGCAAACCACCACGCCGCCTTCGGTAGCGATCACCAACCCGCCCGAGCGTCGACGTCTGATGACCGACGCGACAGAGCTGGGAACGGGATGCCGGGTGACGATGCCGTCGGACGCGACAGCAACGATCGCGCCCGCCAGCAAATCCACCATCAGAAACCGGCGGGTGGGAGCATCCCAGAAAGGTCCCTCGCCATGGTTTGCGACGACCCCGGTGAACTTTTCAGCGTCTGACATCAGTTTGTCCGTAGACCGCTTACCTCGACCCCGCGAGCCTACGTCAACATTGTGTTCTGCACCGAAGGGGAGGAGTCCAATGAGCCCGACCGGCGTTCGTCTCCAGTGGCCAGCAAATAAAGCCCTGGATGTTCCAGACCCGACCGAGCGGAGCCGGGAGATCATTCAGCCGGTCGGTATGGGAATACCCCAGTTTCCCCTTCCCGTCGAATGTCTGCCAGGGCTCACCTGCGGAAAGGGCCTAAACAGCAACTGAAGGCGCGGAGGTCGCGCTGGTACCAGCCCATGAACGCACGGGCAAGGGCACTAAGGCCCTCAATCCGGTCGAAAAGTGCCACGTGGCACCGCAGTCTCAACGGCCCCGTCAAATCTGCGGTCGAGCAAACAGTTTTTTGCGGCACCCGCGTGCGAAGCCCGCCCGTTTCGTGGTAACTTCATCGTTAGAAAAGCGTAAGAAAGACCTGAATTCGGCTTGCACCTGTGAGAACTTTCAGCTGCGGAGGGACGGACATGCGGATGCTAGCGCGCTGTCCGGCGTCACGGTTATGACGGCGATCAATGAACGCCGGTCCGCTCAAACAGCGCCGCTCGTCGCTCTGTCGGCCTCCGGCCGCGGGTGGCAACGTAATTACGCGCACTGGCTGGCGGTCGTCGATTTCATCGCGATTGCCCTCGCCGTGGGCCTTGCCCAGCGTCTGCGGTTCGGGACTTGGTCTGAGGCCCTGTACGCGGAGGTGTCGCTGGCGATCGCCGCACTGTGGTTGGCGGCGCTGACGATCAACCACTCCCGGTCCGAACGAGTGATCGGATCCGGGGCTGAGGAATACCGCCGAGTCTGGCTGGGGACGATTTCAGTCTTCGGAGCGGTTGCGATCGTCTCCATGCTCTTTAAGTTGGAAATCGCGCGCGGCTACCTGATGATCGCGCTGCCGACTGGGGTCGTATTGCTGATCGCCTTCCGCTGGGTGGCGCGGCGCTTCCTGACCAAGGCACGCGAGAAAGGCCACTGCATCACCCGCGTCCTCGTCGTCGGCAGCGCACCGGCCGTACGCGACCTGACGACTGCCCTCGCGCGGGAGCCGTGGTCGGGATATCAGGTGGCCGGCGCATGCATCCCAGGTCTCGGCGTCCGGTCCGAGATCGAAATTCGCGGCGTGGGTACCGTTCCCGTCTTCGGCAACGAAGCCAACGTAGTCGGGGCCGTGACAGCCTCCGACAGCCATGCCGTCGCCATCACTGCAACCGAGTTGCTCGACGGACGACGCATCCGTGACCTGTCCTGGGAACTCGAGAAGCTCGACATCGACCTACTGGTAGCCCCCGGCGTGGTTGACGTCGCTGGACCACGGTTGCATATGCGACCGGTCGCCGGCCTTCCGTTGATCCACGTCGAGAAGCCGCAGTATCACGGTGCCAAAAAATTCCAGAAGCGGCTGTTCGATATCGGCTTCTCCAGTCTGGTCTTGTTATGCGGGTTGCCACTCCTGCTCGCCATCGCCGTCGCGATCAGAATGACCAGCAAGGGACCGATCTTCTATCGTCAGGAACGCATCGGTTTGGACGGCGATGCGTTCGAAATGATCAAGTTCCGCACGATGGTCGATGGCGCCGACACCATGATCGACGACATCACGGACTTGAACGAGAGCGAAGGCGGCGTTCTCTTCAAGATCCGGGAGGACCCGAGAGTCACTTCGGTCGGCAGGATTCTCCGCAAGTACAGCCTCGATGAGATTCCCCAGTTCTTCAACGTCCTGAAGCGCGACATGAGCGTGGTCGGCCCGCGGCCGCCCCTCGCGACCGAAGTCAAGACCTACGACGATTACGCGAAACGTCGGCTACTGGTCCGTCCCGGGATCACCGGACTATGGCAAGTCAGTGGGCGCTCAGACCTCTCGTGGGAGGACTCGGTTCGGCTGGATCTCTATTACGTCGAGAACTGGTCGATGATGGCTGACCTGTTGATCTCTCTGAAGACGGCGAAAGCAGTACTGAGCCATAACGGCGCCTACTGACCAATCGATCCGCGATTGGGCTGATAGCCTCCAGGTCAATGTCTGGCAAACACAGCCACGGCCGAAAGCCGCGCCCCGGCTTGTCCGGCTGGCTTCGTGCTCTAGCGACGGTTCTGGCCGCTGTCGCCCTCGTCTTCAGCGCCATCGCCTTGGTCTTCAGAGTTCAGCCGGTCTCGACCATTCCCCGCCTGGTTCTGTCCGTCGGAGCGACCTTTGTGCCGCTCATCGCCCTGACCGGTTTGATCATGGCGGTACTCTCCAGGCGCTACGTGCTGGCCATCATGGGAGTTTTCCTCGTGACGGCAACTGTGGCGATCCAGGTGTCCTGGTACTACTTCGGTCACGCGCCGAACATCTCCCAGCACAAGGACATCCGTGTGCTCGCCTCGAACATTCGTTACGGCCGCGCGGATCCGCGACAGTTCGTCGGGCTCGCCAAAGACAGCGCGGACGTCGTCACCGTCGCCGAGTTGACGCCCGAAGCCGTCGAACGTTTCTCCCAAGCCGGGATCAACGACGCCTTCCCCTACTCGATCCTCAAGCCCGGACCCGGTGCGTCCGGCATCGGCATGTGGAGCAAATACCCGATCTCCCCGTACTCAGCCCCCGGCCGACGCAACGTCAAAATGCCCGCCGCCCGCGTCCAGATCCCCGGCGTCGAGAACGATCCGATCATCGCCAGCGTCCACGTCATGTCCCCCGTCGCCGGCGACGAAAACACCATCGAGGACTGGGCATACGGTATGGCCGGCGCAAAGGCCCAATTGGACAACTTCGCCAAGGAGGCCGGCCCCGGCGCCGTGATCATCGGCGGGGACTACAACAGCACCCCCGACATGCGCCAGTTCCGCGACCTACTGACCAACGGGTACAAAGACGCCGTGCAGCAGACCGGATCCGGCTACGCCCCCACCTTCAAGGCAGACAGTTGGATGCCGCCAGTCATCACCATCGACCA
>JAHBAP020000550.1 GCA_018500005.2 Mycobacterium sp.
GACAGTGCCGCCATGGCTGTCCTCTCAGCGCCGTACCTGCAGTTCAGTCCGGTAATCCGACCCCGAAGCAGACTAGCAGTTTATGTGACTGACGTTACGGAAGTGATTATCCGGCGATTGGAGGCCAACCGGGTGTGGCTCGCCCGGTCAGCCGCGATAATGGCCAGCATGATGCGTGCGGTGGCGGCCGGGGCCGCGATGTCGGTGATCGCGGGTGTCGCGACGGCAACCCCCTCGCTGGCCGCGGACAAGTGGTCGCTCAACGGCACCTACACCGCCACTTCCAACGGCGAGTGGGCGAAAAGCAACGACATTTTTCACAACCAGGCCAGTGTGCGCGCCACCTGGATCATCGAATCGCAATGCTCATACCCGACCGAGTGCACGGGAACGGTGACCAGCGATCAGGGCTGGACCGCCCCGATCTACCAGACTGGCGGCGAATGGTATGTCAAACACGTTGTGCCGCGGTGGATTCCCTGCGCTGACGGATCAACCGCCGACGGTTTTCAGGTGTTCAGGTTCAAGGCCATGACGCCGGACGGATCCACCACCGACCCGTCGTCGAACACCCTGATCGGCGAGGACGCCACCACCGGGCCGTCCGGGGCGTGCGGGCGCAGCCTGGCGATCTTCATCACCATGCCGTTCAAACTGGTGCGGATTTAGCCGGTCGGCAGCAGGTCGGTCCAATCGCGTTGGCCGTCCCCGTCCACCACGTCGGTCTGGCGCGCCACCGTGCCGTCCGGAGTGGCGAACTGGCCGGTTTGCGGGTCATAGGTGGCGATCGCGACCGACGGTCCCGTGTCCTGGGGCTTCAGCGCACTCGGAGCGATGACGGCGCCCGGCGGCGCGGGTGGTGCGGCCGACGGCGGACCGGGCGGCAACGGCGTGCCCTCCAACGGACCGTAGATCTGGTCGTTGAAGGTGACCCGATCGTCCGGCGGAATGCCCTGCGAGATCAGGTTGGGGTCGAACGGATACGGGCCCAGGGCGTGCTGGCGCATCGCCAACGGCTCGTAATTCCGGTCGCTTTCGCACATCTCGACGGTGGGTGCCCGCTTGCCGGGCTGTCCCATGCACGGATAGTTACGTGCACCGCGCACCGCGATGGGCGAATCCTGCGGCAGTTTGCAGTACAGCCCGTCGGGGGTGTCGATATCGGACAGGTCTGCCGGCGAGCGCCAGGACGACGGCGGAAGGAAGCCGACCGTGCAGGCCGGCGGGTCACCGATGGTCAGCGTGAAATCACCCTGGGTGAACCCGGTCGGGTTGTTCCGCGGCAGGCCGACGGCCTGCACCGAGGCGATGTAGGGCGGCAGCAACACCAGCAGCTGTTCCAGCGAGGGTCGGTAGGTGACCGCGATCTGGCCGACGGTGGTGAGGTTGGCCAACAGCACAGGCAGCGTCGGCTTCACCGAATCGAGCAGTCGAGAGGTCTCCTCCAAGGCGCCCGGCGCATCGGTCAGCAGCGACCTGATCTGCGGGTCGTTGGTGCTGAGTTGGGCGCTGACCCCGGCCAGGCTGCGAGCCCAGACCCGCAGTGCCTCCGACGAGGCCGCCTGCGCGTCCAACAGTGGCCGGCTGTCATCGACCAGGGCGCGGGCTCGGTCGCCGACCTTCTCGAACTCGGCGGCGACCGTCGCGGCCGAGTTCAACAGAGCCGAGAGGTCGTCGCCGGAACCGTTGAGGCCCTTGAAGGATTCATCGAGAAGCTTCGACAGCTTCTCCTTCGGAATGGTCTGCAGCAGAGCGTTGACCTGGTCGAGCATCGGCCCGACCTTCTGTGGAACGGTGGTGTTGTCGGCGGTGATGACCGACCCGTCCCGAAGATAGGGTGCCGAATCGGTGCGGGGCAGCAGATCGACGTACTGCTCCCCCACCGCCGAAACGCTGAGCACGCTGGCCTGTAGGTCGGCCGGGATCTTCGGCGAGGTGGCCAGTGACAGCGTCGCCACAGCCCCGGACCGGGCGGCCCGCACATCGGTGACCTTGCCGATCTGGACACCGCGGTAGGTCACGTTCGAGAACTGATAGAGCCCACCGGTTCTGGGCAACTCCAGCTTGACCGTCATCCGGCCGATGCCCAACAGAGTCGGCAATTGCATGTACACCAGGACCATCGCGACGATGCCGACGATCGAGGCGATGGTGAACAGGATGAGTTGGATACGGACTAAGCGGGTCAGCATCAGTTGCCGCCCCCGTCCGGTGGGGTGTCTTGGGGGGTATCCGGGGGTGCCAGCACCGATTCCGGCGACACGGAGGCCGGGCCGGGTGGCTGTTCGGGCAGGGCGCCTTGGTCGGGCGGGACGGCCGCGCCGACATCAGGTGCGCCGACATCAGGTGCGCCGACATCAGGTACAGCGCCCTCGACAGCCTCTCCGGTGATATCGGCCACCGCGGCCGGCGGCGGGCGCAGCGGCGCATTGAGCGGGTCGTAGGTGTAGGTCGCGTACCACGGATCTCCCGGCGCGGGAACGAGTTTGGCGCCCTCCTGACCCCAGCTGGTGCCCAACATCAAGGTCTTCTTGAGCCGCGGGACGGTGAAGTCGAAGATGATGTACTGGTTCAAGTAGTCGCCTCGAATGGCCCGGTCGATCGTCGACTGCCCGTAGGGGAATGCGGTGAAGTAGGACAGCGCCTTGTCCAGATCCGGGCCGACGTCGGCCAGCGACCGCAACGTGGGCTCCAGATTTCGGAGGTTGCGGACCAGATCGGCCCTGGTGTCGTTGACCAGATCGGTGGCCACCGCGCTGAATCGACCAAGCTTGTCCAGCGCAGCAGTCAGTCGCGGACGCTCGGCGACAAGCACGTCGAGAGCGGGCGGTATGCGATCCAGCGCGCGGGTCAGCACCTCCGTCTGGCCGGCGAAGGTTCCGGCCACCCGGTTCAGCGACACAACCGTCGCGTTGATGGTGTCCCGCTGTCTGGCAAGCACTCCGACGAAGTCGTTGAGTTGCACCAACAGATCCCTGATCTGGGGTTCCCGGCCGTTGAGGGCTCGGTTGAGTTCGTTGACGATATCGCCGATCTGGCCCACTCCCCCGCCGTTGATGACGACCGACAGCGCCGACAGCGTCTGCTCGGTGGAGGGATATGTCGAGGTCTTGTTCAGCCCGAGGGTGGCGCCCGGAGCCAGTCGACCGTCCGGCGACTGGCCCAGTGGCGGGTTCAACGCCAGATGCATCGAGCCCAGCAGGCTGGTCTGGCCCACGGTCGCCACCGCATTGGCCGGAATCACCACGCCGGGTTTGACCGAGATCTCCACGTCGGCGTGCCAGTCTCGGACCTTCATGTTGTTGACGCTGCCGACGACGACATCGCCCACCAAGACCGGCGAATTCGGCTCCAGAGTGCTGACATTGGCCAACTCGACGTGGTAGGTCGCGGCATCCGATCCACGGCCTACCGCCCCGGGCAGTGGAAGGGAGTTCAATCCGCCGAAACCGCAGCCGCTGAGCATCGTCACCGCGCACACCGAAGCCTGTCTCTTATACACATCT
>JAHBAP020000304.1 GCA_018500005.2 Mycobacterium sp.
ACGTAGGAGATCAGCGGATCCTCGGCGGACAGGTGACGGGCCAGCAGCCGTCCCACGTCGGCGAGCCGCACCCCGGGTGCCTGCCCGTGCAGATCCCCGCCGGCCAGCGGAAATTCGAAGTCAAGTTCGCACAACCGGTCCGACAGCGGGATCTGCCGCAGGGTCAGGTCCCCGGCCAGCGGGCCCAGCGGCGTGTCGTGCAGCGGAAGCAGGGCCTCGGCGAGGTCCGCGGTCGGCACGTCCACCGGCCACCACAACGACTGCTTGTCGATCTGAGCGCACAGTTCGGTGTGGAAGTCCTGCACCATCGGATCGGCGTTCTCCAGCACGGCGTGCACCAGCGACCCGAATTTGGCGCCCTTGGGTAGATCGGCCATCGGTGAGGGTAGATCGATGCCCTCGGAGGGTGCCAGCAGTGGGATGTCGGCCACCTCGTCGTCGAGTTCGATCACCTCCGGTTCACTGCTCACACCGACGCTCTCCTGCGCCGAACGAACCAGACCGGAGTAGGACGTCCGCCGCCAGGTGGTGTCGATATCGCGGTGGAAGTGCCTGGCGTGCAATTGCTTCGGTGCGGCGACGGCTGGCGGCGCGGCGCGTCCCGCGTACTTGGCCTCCTCGACGACGGGCCCGCCCGCCTTCTCCCACTCCCGGAACCGTTGCAGTGCATCGACATCGGTGATCGCCTTGTCAGCACAGCGGTCGTTGATGGTGTTCTGGCCGGGACTGCGGTCGCGTAGCAACCGGGACAGCCCGCCGTTGGGCTCGTCCTTGGACGGCGCCCACCACGCCACCACCTGGGACTGGGCCCGGGTCATGGCCACATACATCAACCGGCTGTCGTCGCTGGCGCTCTCGCTGCGGCCCAGCGCCTCGACCTCCCGGTAGTCGGGGGTGTCCGCTCCGCCGACGTGCAGGCACCGGGTGTTGTTGTCGTGGAACAGGATCAGATCCCGGGACTGGACGTTGCGGTTGAAGGCGAAGGGCAGATAGACGATCGGGAACTCCAGGCCCTTGCTGGCCCATACCGTCATGATCTGCACGGCGGCCGCGTCGCTGTCCAGGCGGCGGTTGCGTTCCACCGCACCGCTGCGCTCCTCCCGGCTGCCACGCAGCCAGTCCCGCAGCGCGGGCAGGGTGAAGTGTTCGCGGTGGGCGGCCTCCTGCAGCAACTGGGTGAGGTGGGCCATATCGGTCAGGTAGCGTTCGCCGTCGTGCCAGCGCAGCACCCGCTCGGCCATACCGTTCAACTGCGCGGCCTCCAAGACCGCGGCGACGCCGACCTCGCGGGCGTGGTCGGCCCACTCCCGGATGGTGTCGCCGACGCTCTCGGTGAGCGAATCGCCCTCCCGGGCAAGGTCTTCGGCGGTGTGGCCGAAGAACATGGTCGATGCCGCCGCCCGTACCACCCCGGATCGGTGCGGCTGGTCGAACGCCTCCAACAGGGCCAGCCAGTCGTCGCAGGCGTCGGAGGCGAAGACGTCGGAGTCCCCGGTGTAGACCGCCGGGATCCCGGCGGCGGTCAGGGCGTCGAAGCAAGCGCGGGCGTCCTTGTGCTTCTCGACGATGACCGCGATATCCCGAGCCTGAATCGCCTTCCCGTCGAAGGTGGCCTCGCCCTTCTCGGCAGCTTCCAGCAGCGCCCCGATATCGCCGGCCAGATCGCGCGGAATGAACTCGCGCAGGTCGCCGATCGGGATGATCTTGGTGCCACTGATCGGTCTACCTGTGGGGCCGAACTTCTCCCGGGTCACCACCCGCAGCCGGAACGGGTCGTTGTGCGGCGCGCCGGCGAGGCGGGTGCCGGGATGATGCGCCCGGACGTCGTGCACGACGATCCGCGGGTCGCCCAGTTCGGCGCCGCGCAGCACGGCCTGCAACCCGGCGAGCAGGTCGGCGTCACTGCGCCAGTTCGTCGCCAGGGTCTGCTTCTCCCCCGCGGTGTCGGCGGCCAGCAGATAGGTGATGATGTCGCCGCCGCGGAAGGCGTAGATGGCCTGTTTGGGGTCACCGATGAGGACCAGCGTCGACACTCCGCTGAATGCGCGGTCCAACACCTGCCACTGCACCGGGTCGGTGTCCTGGAATTCGTCGACCATGACGATGGGCCAGCGCCGGCTCATCCGCCGCCGGGCCGGGGAGTCCCCGGCCGCCAGTGCGTCGGCGAGCCTGGTGAGAAGGTCGTCGTAGCCGAGAATGCCACGGCGGCGCTTGCGGATATCCAGTTCGGCCAGAACCGCTTTCGCGAAATCGACACAGGCCGCCGCCCTGCTGTCCGGCTCGGGGTCCCGCGGCCGCAGTTCGGTCGCCGGGTTGCCGGCCACCGCGCGGGCCAGGGCCAGCGCATCCCGGTAGGAGATCACCGGCTCGTCCTTGTCGCGTCCGAACCGGGCCAGGTACAGGTCATCGACGACCTCACCGATCAGGTCGTCGAGGCTCTCGACGAGTTCCACCCCGGCGTCGGTGTCGCCGGCCACGCCCAGCGAGGTCAGCACCAGCCGGCAGAACTGGTGAACGGTAGCGATGGTGGCAGAGTCGAATCCTGCCAGCGCGTCGGCCAGGTTGGTCCGACGATCCTCGAGTTCCGCCTCGGTGCCCCGCAGCAGTTGCTCGACCACTTCTGTCTCTTATACACA
>JAHBAP020000095.1 GCA_018500005.2 Mycobacterium sp.
CCCCGACCGCAGGCTCTGACACGCCAGGTGCACCGCGACCAACGACGACGAACACGCGGTATCCACCGTCACCGACGGACCCCGCAGATCGAACACATACGACAACCGGTTGGCGACGATGCTCAGCGCCCCGCCGGTGCCGGAAAAGGCGTCCACCCCGTTGATATCGCCCATCGCCTGCCCCCAGTAGTCGAGGGAACAGGCGCCGGCGAAGACACCGGTACGGGTCTCAGCCAGTGCGTCCGCCGGGATGCCCGCGTTGTCGAGGGCCTCCTGGGTGACCTCCAGCAGCAATCGCTGCTGAGGGTCCATCTTGTCGGCCTCAGCGGTGGTGATGTCGAAGAATTCCGGATCGAAGGCCCCGACGTCATCGAGGTAGCCACCCCAGCGCGTGGTGGCGGCCAAGGCCGACGACTGGGCCGCCGATCCGTCTTCGAACGATGACCACCGCCCCTCGGGCACCTGCACCACCCCGGAGCGGCCCTCGCTCATGAAGTCCCAGAACGCATCCGGGCCGCTGACCCCGCCGGGGAACCGGCAGCCCACCCCGATCACCGCGATCGGCTCGCGATCACCGAACCCGGCACCGGGCGAGGGCGCTGTCAGCCCGACGGGTTCCACCTCGCCGCCGGTCAGATAGGTCGCCAGCGCGTTGACCGTCGGGTACTGCCAGAAGTCCACCGGAGACACGGTCTGCCCCAACACCAGCGACAACTCGCCGGTCAGCACCACCGCATCGCGGGAACCGACACCCAGATCGTGCATGGATGCGCCGCGGTCGATCTGCTCGCGATCGCAGCCGAGAGTCGTGACGAGGTAGTCAAGCAGCCAGCGTCGCAGACCGTCCTCGTCGAAGGGCGCGGTCATGGAGCTCCCAGGCGGGTGAATTGCCCGGACCGGTAGCGCTGTGCACACGTCGACCGGCGTACCTTCCCGCTGGTCGTGACCGGCAGTGATCCCGAACCGACCAGCATCAGGTCCGCCAACCGAACACCGTGCTGCTGGGAGACCGCCGCAGTGATCCGGGTCTTGAGGGCCTCGTGCGCTTGCGCGTCGTCGGACTTGAACTCGGCGAGAACCACCAGTTCCTCGGAGGTGTCGGTGTCGACTGAGATCGCCGCCATCCGGCCGGTGATGAACTGCGCCACCGTAGCCTCGATATCGTCGGGATAGTGGTTGCGGCCATCGATGATCAACAGGTCCTTGATCCGCCCGACGATGAACAGCTCACCGTCGACGAGCACCCCGAGGTCTCCGGTCCGCAGCCATGGACCCCGCGGTGTGCCCGCGGACGGCTCGGCGACCTCGGCGTGGAACACCTGCCGGCTCAGTTCCGGGTTGCGCCAGTATCCGGTTGAGATCTGCGCGCCGTGCACCCAGATCTCGCCGACCTGCCCGGCCGGCTTCTCCAGCATCGTCTGGGGGTCGACGATCCGTACGTCGCTGGACCGCGGGGTGCCGCAGCTGACCTGTTCCGAGCCGCCCGCGTCGCACAGCTCGGCATGGCCGGCCGCGAGCTTGTCGGCGTCGAACCGGACTACGGTCGGAGGCCGGTCGGGGTCCGATGCCACCACGAACACGGTGGCTTCGGCCAAACCGTAGGACGGGCGATGCGCCGACTCCGACAGGCCGAACGCCCCGAATCGCTCGTTGAACCGCCGCACGGTCGAAGCGTGTACCCGCTCGGCTCCGTTCATCATCACCGTGACCCCGCCGAGGTCCAATCCGTCCATGTCCTCGTCGGTGACCCGACGGACAGACAGGTCGTAGGCGAAGTTCGGTGCCGCGCAGAAGGTTTGGCCGTTGCGTGCCAGGTGGCGGATCCAGCGGGCCGGGCTCTGGGCGAACGCGACCGGTGTCATCAGCACCGCATTGGCGCCCCAGGTCGCCGCGACGAACAGCCCGACGATCAGCCCCATGTCGTGATAGAACGGCAGCCACGACACCACGGTGAGATCCTCGGGAGCCTCGCCGCCGAAATAGTCGATGCGCATCTGGTCGAGATTGGCGATCACGTTCGCGTGGGTCAGCTCCACACCGCGTGGCGCCCTGGTGGAACCCGAGGTGTATTGCAGGTAGGCGACCTTGGTAACAGGCCGGGGCGTAAGTGGTTGTCCAACAGCCGGTTTGACATCGGAATAGAAGTCCAGCGCGTCGATCTCGATCATTCGGGCCGGCCGCCCATCCTGCGCGTGCACATAGGTCCGCAGGTCGTCGACGACGGCGGATGTGGTGAGCACCGCGACCGGTGAGCAGTCGCTCAGGACGCAGGCCACCCGCTCGTCGGCCTGTCCCGGTGCAGGCATCGACAGCGGCACCGCGATGAGCCCGGCTTGGATCACACCGAAGAAACCGATTACGTACTCCAGGCTCTGCGGGGCCAGGATCACCGCCCGGTCGCCGGGTGAACCGTGTTTGCCGACGTGCTCGGCGACGACCTGGACGCGTTCGTACAGTTCCGACCAGGTCAGGCTCTCCGAAACTCCGGCCGGATCGGACTCGTAGTCGAAGAATGTGTAAGCGATCTCATCGGGTTGCTGCTGCGCCCTGCGCTCAAGCAGCGCGGGGATCGAGGACTCGGTCTCCGGCATCACAGCATCCTTTCTGCCTACGGTTGGGATTCCACGGTGTCGAACAGCGAGTCCAGCAGGCTTCCCGCGTCGTCGTCGACGTCGTCCTCGAACTCCCCCGCCTCCGAGGGCATCAGCCGGGTGGCGAGGTAGTTGCTGAAGCTGTCGATAGTCGGGTGGTTGAACAGCATCGTGGCCGACAGTTCGATCCCGACGAACTGTTCGAGCTGGCGACGGATCGATATCGCCATCACCGAGTTGAGGCCCATCTCGGCGAACGGCCGGTCCACCTCGACCTGGTCATCGGGCAGACGCAACTCGCCGGCCAGGATCGCCCGGACACCGTGCTGCAACTCCGCGCGCAGATCCTCGGGACTCAGCTGGGACCAGTCCCGCGCCGGGGCGAGGGTCTGCTGGGCATCGCCGGCCGCGGCGGCCGACTGCATCGGGGCCATCAGCGCCTGGGCCACATCGAACCGGCTGATCCACTCCCACGCCGCGGAGGCCTCCACCGGGTTGATCGGCCGCGAACCCACCCGCTCGAGTTCGTCGACCACGAGTTTGGCGTCCTTGCCGAATCCGAGACCCTCCCAGGCCACCCAGTCCAGGCTCATCGTGTTGTCGCCCTGCCCGCGGCGCGCTCGGGCCAGAGCGTCCAGATAGGCGTTACCGCCGGCGTAGGCGGCCTGGCCGGGCACACCGAACACCGTGCCGGCCGACGCCGTCAGGTACAGGAAGTCGAGGTGCCCGGGCGGGAAGGCTTCGTGGAGCACCTGTGCGCCGGCGATCTTGGGCCACACCGTGCGCCGGACCCGTTCTGGCTCCAGGTCGGTGACCAGTTGTCCCTCGGCCAGTCCGGCGGCGTGGATGACGCCGCGGATCGGAGCGGCGCCGCGTGCATCGCGGTCGGCCAGCAGAGCCGTCACCTCGGCGGCCGCGCCGATATCGATCGCCGCGGTTTCCACTGAGATGCCACGACGTTCCAGCGCCCGGATCGCGGCAACCCTCCGGCGGGTGGCCGGCTCGAAGCTCTCATGGTCGGCAGTGCGACGTACCGCGGTCCGGCCCAGCAGAACGAGGTGGCGAGCGCCGAGATCGGCCAGCCAGCCGGCGGTCAGTAGTCCCAGATCGCCGAGACCGCCGGTGATCAGATAGGCCGCGTCCGGACGGCACCGCAGGGGTGGGCGCACCGGATCACCGGAGACCTCGGCCAGCGTCGAGGCGAGAAATGCGCCGTCTCGCAGCAGCAGGGTCGACTTGGCCGGGCTGTGCAGGATGCCGGCCAGGTCCGCCGCACAATCGGCAACCTGGTCGTCGGGTCCGAGATCGACCAGTCCGCCCCACAGTTGGGGCTGTTCGGCGTCGATGACCCCGGCCAGCGCCCACAGCCGCCCCTGCCTGCGCGCCGCCGCGGCCTC
>JAHBAP020000419.1 GCA_018500005.2 Mycobacterium sp.
CGCCGCCGCCCCCCCCCCCCCCGCGGGGGGGGCGCCCCCCGCGCCACACCCCCCCCCCCCCCCCCCCCCCCCCGCCACTGCCGCGACCGCCGCCGCGTCGGCCGCCGATCCCACCACCGCGGTCTTCGCGGACACCGGCCTGCCGGTCACTTCGGACGACACGTCGCGCGGCGACCCGTCGGGTTGGTGATGACGCAGCCGGATCCGTCGGTAACCCGCATAGCGGGTCCGTGGCGCCACCTTGACGTCCACGCCAACGGCATCCGGTTCCAATGCATCGAGGCACTGGCCGAGGACGACGACACTCCACCCACCGCCAAGCCGTTGGTCATTCTGCTGCACGGCTTCGCCTCGTTCTGGTGGTCCTGGCGCCACCAGTTGCGCGGGCTGTCCGGCGCCCGGGTGGTCGCCGTCGATCTGCGCGGGTACGGCGGCAGCGACAAACCGCCGCGCGGCTACGACGGCTGGACCCTTGCCGGCGATACCGCCGGCCTGGTCCGAGCCCTGGGGCACACCTCGGCCACCTTGGTCGGGCACGCCGACGGCGGCCTGGTGTGCTGGGCCACCGCGGTCCTGCATTCCCGGGTGGTCGACGCCATCGCCCTGGTCAGTTCCCCGCATCCGATGGCCCTGCGACGGTCGGTGATCGTCAACGCCGACCAGCGTCGGGCCCTGCTACCCAGCCTGTTGCGCTACCAGATTCCACGGTGGCCGGAACGCGTGCTAACCCGCAACGACGCGGCCGAACTCCAGACCCTCGTCATCTCCCGCTCTTCGGCGAAATGGGTTGCCTCGGAGGATTTTTCGGAGGCAATGCCGCATCTGCGGCAAGCAATTCAGATTCCGTCCGCGGCGCATTCCGCGCTGGAATACCAGCGCTGGGCGGTACGAAGTCAGACCCGCGGCGAGGGTAGGCGGTTCATGAAGTTGATGAACCGCCGCCTGGACCTACCGTTGCTGCACCTGCGCGGCTCGGCGGACCCCTACGTGCTGGCCGATCCGGTTGAACGGACTCGAAAGTTCGCTGCGCGCGCAGAATTCGTCGAACTCGCCGGGGTCGGGCACTACGCGCACGAGGAAGCCCCGACCGAGACCAACGGGCACCTACAGAGGTTCCTGGCTTCTACGGTGCTCAGCCGTTGACGCAGGCGCCGGTAGGCACCTTCGCCGTGTTGCCGATCTTGGCCAGTTGACGCGACACCTCATCGGTGGTCATGACGAAACCGGTGTCGTTATCGTCGACCGCCGCCCCGAACACCACGCCGATCACCTGACCTGCCCGGTTGATCATCGGCCCCCCGGAGTTGCCTTGGCGGACAAGGCCGCGGATCGTGTAGACCTCGCGGTTGACGGTGGTGGTCTTGTAGATATCGGGTCCGCTCAGTTCGATGATCTCCCGGACCCGTGCCGGGGTGGCCACGAAATCACCGCCGCCCGGAAATCCGAGCACGACGGCGTCGGTTCCGGTCTTGGCCGGTTCCTCCGCGAACTGCAGGGGCGGCAGGGGCAGATTCGGAACATCCAGGATCGATATGTCGGCGTTGGGGTCATAGGAGACCACCGTTGCGTCGTACTTCTTACCGTCTTCGGCTTCGACGGTCACACTGTCCGAGCCGGCCACCACGTGCGCGTTGGACATCACCCTGTTGGGGGCGATGACGAAACCGGTTCCCTCCAAGACCTTTTGGCACGCCGTGGCCACACCGCGGATCTTGACCACACTCGCCCGGGACTTGCCGACCACCAGACTGTCGGCCAGTGAGGCGTCGGGGGCATCGACCGTCGGAGCCGGTGTACGCAATGGCTCCAGCACGTCGGGCAGACCGGAGGTGCTCAGCAGCGCCGACATCCGCTTGGGCACCGCACGCAACCACTCCGGGGCGTACTTGTCGACCTCGGAGATGACCTTCGAGCCCTTCGCCGCCCCGGCCAGATTCGTCTGATTGGACGTGGTCAGCGGGCTGCCCAGCAGCCAGGCGGCGACAAGTACGACGACGAGTTGCAGCGCGACGCCGACCAGGGAATCGACCACCCGGACCGGACCGCTGCGGATCGAGCTGCGGACCGCACGGCCCAGCACGACGCCGGCCACCTCGCCGACGACCACCAACGCCAGGATGAGGAACAGTGCGGTGAAGAGTTTCGCGCGCGGCGTGGAGACGAGTCCCACGACATGCGGGGCGAGCATGACCCCCGCGATGGCACCGAGGATCACGCCGATGAACGACATTAGCGAGCCGAGCGCACCGGATCGCCAACCGGAGATGGCGGCGATCAGCGCAATGCCGATGATGGCGATGTCCAGCCATTGCGAACTCGTCACACCGGCTCCTCGTTGTCATCGGAACTACTGTCATCGGAACTACCGTCAGCGGAACTACCGTCATCAGCGCTGGTGTCGGCACGTTCGCCGACGAGCGCCATCGCTTCGTCCAACTCTCGCACGTCGCCGGTGTCCCACGGTCGCGCCCATCCGGCCGCGTCGAGCATTGCCGAGATTACGTGACCGGTGAAACCCCACACCAACATCTCATTGAGCAGGAACGCCGGGCCGGCAAACCGCCGTTCCAGACCGGTGCGGCACACCATCAGCCGGTTGGCCGGATTGATTAACGCTCGCAACGGAACCCGCGCGACCGCCGCGGTCTCGGACTCGTTGACCACCGCGACAGGGCCGGGGTCGGGTGAATACGCCAGCACCGGGACGACGTGAAACCCCGAAGGCGGGATGAACATCCGATCCAGGGTGGCCAGTGGAAGCAGGCGGTCGGGGTCGACCCCGGTCTCCTCGTTGGCCTCGCGCAGCGCGGTGAAAACGGGGCCCGAATCACCGGGATCGGCCGCACCACCGGGGAAGGCGGCCTGACCGGCGTGATGACGCAGGGTTCCGGCCCGGACCGTGAGTAACAGGTCGGCGTGATCGGGAACCCGCCCAGGCGGATGTTCGGCGTGCGGGCCGGAGAACAGCACCAGCACCGCGGCTTCCCTCGATGATGCCGTACCCGCGCCGGCCAGCGCGGCGAGAATCTCGGGCGGCACCCGGCGCCGGTAGGCCTCGGGCACCCGGTCGAGGTTGTCCACGAGTGGGGCCAACCAGGGCGGCCGCGCATCTGGCCGGAGCGGGTGAGGCTGGCTCACCGCAGAACCGCATCCACCGCGGCTGCGACCTCATCGGCGCTGGTGAACGGCTGTGGCAGCACCCGGGCAACGCTACCGTCCCGGCGCAGCACCACGGTGGCGGGCATGACATTCGGCACATTGAGGGCAGCGGCGATGCTGCGCCGGCCGTCCTGCAATACCGGCAGGCGGACCCCCAGTTCGGCCATCCGGATCAGCGCCGCCGTTTCGTTCTCGTCCTGGTGCACGGTGATCACCTCGACCGCATCTCCGACGCGGCGCTGGTAGTCCTGCAGGGCGGGCAGCTCGTCGGCGCAGGGGGCGCACCAGTACGCCCACAGGTTGAGGACGACGGTGCGGTCCGCCACGATGGCGGCAACATCCACCTCGGAACCGTCCGCGGCGCACTCCACCACGACGTCACGCAGCTTCTGCGGGCCCGGACCCGGTCCACCGATCGGGCACGGCGGTAAATCGGCGCGCTGTCGTGGGCCGGCCAGCGCCTCGGGGGTGTCGGCATCTCGATGGCTGCGCTGAGCCGGGGCGGTCGCCGTCGGTGACGTGGCCGGCCGATCGGGGAGCTCCAGCGCCAGTGCCACCGCCAGCGCCCCGAGAATGGCGAGAACCGCCAGCGTCCAGCGGGTCTGCATCGGCTACAACCCCGCCAGCGCCAGCAGGTGTTCGGTCTCCGGGCCTTTGACGAGTTCGGCGGCCAGCAGCGGGTCGGTGGGTCCGGTGCCGTAGGACGGACAGTCCTTCGCCAGGACGCAGACTCCGCAAGCGGGCTTGCGGGCGTGACAGACCCGGCGGCCGTGGAAGATGACCCGGTGGCTCAGCAGGGTCCACTGGCTGCGCTCGATGAGGGCGCCGACAGCGTGTTCGACCTTGACCGGATCGGTTTCGGCGGTCCACCGCCATCTCCGCGCCAGCCGGCCGAAATGGGTGTCGACGGTAATGCCGGGGATATCGAAGGCGTTTCCCAGAATGACGTTCGCGGTCTTGCGGCCCACTCCCGGCAGCGTCACCAACTCTTCGATGCTGCCGGGCACCTCGCCGCCGAATCGCGCCTCGAGCTCCTCGCCGAGTCTGATCAGCGAGTTGGCCTTATTGCGGAAAAAGCCGGTGGGACGGATCAGTTCCTCGAGCTCGGCACGGTTGGCCCGGGCGTAATCGGCAGCGGTGCGGTACCTGGCGAATAACGCCGGCGTGGTCAGGTTGACCCGCTTGTCGGTGCTCTGCGCCGACAGGATGGTGGCGACGGTGAGTTCCAGGGGGTTGGTGAAATCGAGTTCGCAATACACATGCGGAAAGGCGACCGCCAGTGCCCGATTCATCCGGCGGGCCCGTCGCACCAGACCGAGATGGGTTTCGGCATCCCATTTCGCATTCCTGGCTTGCGGTGCCTGCACGCTGCCAGGGTACTGACCGCCGACAGACCGGTGGCATTTCGTGATCCCGATGAGACGTTGTGCCGGTTAACTTCCCCGCTATGTCCTGGTTGGTGGCCGTCAGCTTTCCGGTGCTGCTGATGCTGTGCGCAGTCGGAATGCTTCGTATCGAGACTCTGCTGCACGGCGACCGCTCCTCGGCCGCCAACCTGGTCGCTCAACTCGAACGGGCAGCCCGCGCCGCCGGTCAGAAAGCCGCCGAGCGGACCGCAGGTGAATTGTCCGCCGCCAAACCGCTGACCCGGTTCGATCCGCTCTTGCTGATCGACGAACCAGGTCTGCCTACCCGGCCGAATCCGGTGTTTCAGCCCTCGGGCTAGGCCAATTCTGTGTAGCGTGACAGGTCACCGAGACTGACTAAGCATTAAGCTCGGTGGTACGCGCACGTTCTAAGTCACCGATGAGTTAAGAGGGGCCGACGTGGACGAGATCCTGGCCAGGGCCGGAATCTTCCAAGGGGTGGATCCCACCGCGGTTTCCGCGCTGACCAAGCAGTTGCAGCCAGTCGACTTCCCGCGCGGCCACACCGTCTTCAACGAGGGCGAGCCGGGCGACCGGCTCTACATCATCATGTCCGGGAAGGTGAAGATCGGCCGTCGCTCCCCCGACGGTCGGGAGAACCTGCTGACGATCATGGGTCCATCCGACATGTTCGGCGAGCTGTCGATCTTCGACCCCGGGCCGCGGACCTCAAGCGCTACCACGATCACCGAGGTGCGGGCGGTGTCGATGGACCGCGACGCCCTCAAGGCCTGGATCTCGGATCGTCCGGAGATCGCCGAGCAGTTGCTGCGGGTGTTGGCTCGGCGACTGCGCCGGACCAACAACAACCTGGCGGACCTGATTTTCACCGACGTTCCGGGCCGAGTGGCCAAGCAGCTGCTGCAGCTCGCGCAGCGCTTCGGCACCCAGGAGGGCGGCGCCATGCGCGTCACCCATGACCTCACCCAGGAGGAGATCGCTCAGCTCGTCGGGGCGTCTCGGGAGACCGTCAACAAGGCACTGGCAGACTTCGCCCACCGCGGCTGGATCCGGCTCGAAGGCAAGAGCGTACTGATCTGCGACTCCGAGCGCCTGGCCCGCCGAGCGCGGTAACACCGCGCGGTGACGCCTGCGCGGTAGTGCCCCCGCAGCTCGCGTTTTGTCTGCGCCAGTCCTCACTCACGGAGGAGGGCGCAGATAGTCCAACTGCGCCCGGACCGAGGATTCGGCAGCGTCCCAGAGCTTCTGGTCCACGTCGGCGTAGACGTGCTCGACGACCTGCCGGGCGGTGGCGTCCTCGCCCAGAGTCTGCAGCGCCCGGCGTACCTGCTCCAGCCGCTCCTGCCGGTGCGCCAGATACATCTCGGTCACGGCGGTCAGATCGTCGAGTTCCGGACCGTGGCCGGGCAGCACCCGTCGCGGACCCAGATCGCGCAGTCGACGCAGTGACTCCAGGTAGTCGGCCAGGCTGCCGTCCTCGGCGTCGATGACGGCGGTCCCGCGACCCAGCACCGTGTCGGCGGTGAGCACGGCGTCCTCGAGCACGAAGCTGACCGAGTCGCGGGTGTGGCCTGGTGTCGCCAGCACCTCGATGCGCAGGCCGGCCGCTTCGATCACCTCTCCGTCGCGCAGGTGCCCGCCGAGGCCGCGCAGGAATCCGCTGCCCACCGAACGCACGGTGGCTCCGGTGGCGTCGACGAGTCTGTCGATTCCGTCGGTGTGGTCGCCGTGGCGATGGCTGATCAGCACCAGAGAGATCCGTGCCCCGAGAATCTCCCCGAGACCGGCGATTCGGTCGATGTGCTCGGGTTCGTCGGGGCCGGGATCCACCACGACCAACTCGGTGCTGCCCGGCGCAGCCAGAACCCAGGTGTTGGTGCCGTCCAGTGTCAGCGGGCCGGGGTTGTCGCACAGCAGTACCGAGGCCGATTCGGTAACCGGCCGCAGCACGCCGTAGGCGGGATGGGTCATCTGAGGCCTCCCCTCATTCGCCGCAAGTGCGCCCGGATCGTGTGCTGCCCCGATGGGTCACGTTCGGCTCACGCCACCTCGACGATGACCTCGACCTCCACCGGAACACCCAGCGGCAGCTCGGCCACCCCGACGGCCGAGCGGGCATGCGCCCCCGCCTCGCCGAAAACCTCACCCAGAAACTCGGAAGCGCCGTTGACGACGCCGGGCTGGCCGGTGAATCCCGGGGCCGAGGCTACGAACCCGACGACCTTGACCACCCGGACGATCGAGTCGATACCGACCAGTGCATGGATCGCGGCCAGGGCGTTGAGCGCACAGGTGCGGGCGGCGGCCTTGGCATCCTCGGGGCTCACCTCGGCGCCGGCCTTACCGAGATGGGTCGGGTTACCGCTTTCGAGGGGTAGCTGACCGGAGGTGTAGACCAGGTTGCCGGTGCGCACGGCTGGGACGTAGGCGGCCAGCGGGGCGGCAACCGTCGGCAGGGTGATACCCAGTTCGGCGAGCCGGGTCGAGAAAACCCCCGTGTCGTTGCGCTCCTGCCCGCCGGCGCTGCTCACTTCGGCCGTTTCAAGTAGGCGACGTGCTGCTCGCCTGTCGGGCCGTGCAGAACCGAGACCAGTTCCCAGCCGTCGGCACCCCACTGATCCAGGATTTGCTTGGTCGCATGAGTCAGCAACGGCACCGTCGCGTATTCCCATGTCGTCGGTCGGCTTCCGCTTGGTTGGCTCACCGCCGAAGCCTAACCTCTCGAGCAGGGCTATTACCTGGGGAGGCCTTGGATAACATGCAGTGGTGGTGACCAACCCGAGTGACGGCAGCGGTATCGGCTGGCCAGACCGTCTAACCCAGGCCCGATTGCACTTCGTCTCGGGCAAGGGAGGGACCGGTAAGACCACTGTTGCGGCCGCGCTGGCGTTGACCCTGGCCGCCGGCGGTCGCCGGGTGTTGCTGGTGGAAGTCGAAGGGCGCCAAGGTATTGCGCAGCTGTTCGACGTTCCGCCGCTGCCCTATCAGGAGGTCAAGGTCGCCACCGCCGATGCGGGCGGGCACGTCAACGCACTGGCAATCGACCTTGAGGCCGCGTTCCTGGAATACCTGGACATGTTCTACAACCTCGGTCTGGCCG
>JAHBAP020000353.1 GCA_018500005.2 Mycobacterium sp.
GCGCTACTACACCAAACTTGCCGCCGACTTCACCGCGATGAACAACGTTGGCATTCCGGTGCAGGTCGTCATGGAACCGGATTTCCTCGGCTACATGTCGGCCAACACGCCCTCGTTCGCCCCCCCCACCCCGTTCGTGCCTTCTCCGGGAGATCGCTCGCTCAACACAGCCAAGGTCGCGGCCATGTATGACGCCGGCCTGCTCACCCGCGGCACCGATCCGGACTTCCCCGACACCGTCGCCGGGATGGTCCAGGCGATCAACTACTACACCGCCACCAAGACCCCGAACCTGCGGATCGGCTGGAAGACCAACATCTGGGCGGTCGCGGCAACCGACGTCCAAAACCAGAAGATGGGCCTGCTGCACGAGACCGACTCGATGATCTACCCATGGCAGAACAAGTGGTCGGCGGGCGTCGGCTGGGACGACGGGCGCGCGGCCATCACCAAGGGCGCGACCAACCTCGGCAACTTCCTCAACAAGGTGGGAGTGACGTCGTGGACCGGCAGCCCCGATCGCAAGCCCTTCCTTGCCATCGACAAGTACGGCGTGGACGGGGCATTCCTGTATGACACAGGGACCGAGACCGCCGCGCGCGGCGTCCTGTCCGACTTCATAAACGCGGCCCAGACTTACTGCAAAACCACGTGCGATGCGGCCGCCACCCAGAAGTACTTCACCTTGGAACCCGCCGAGCTGATCAACCTGAAGTTCGACCTCGATCCGGTCACCAAGATACCGATCGACCCCAACTACCCGAAGGCCCTCACCGCCCTGCGGAACGCCGCAATCGCCGACCCCAACATCGCTTTGTGGTTCGTCAACGCCGACCAGTGGAACAACTACTTGTTGTTGGTCAAGACGTTATCGAGCACGCTGAACGGCACCAAGGTGATGCTGTGGCAGATTCCGCAGGGCCACATCAACGGATCGACGACACTCACCGGACGCGACCTGCCCAACAGCAGCGCCGACGGCTGCGCACCGAACGCGATCTGCGGGTTCGAGGACTCGGCCACGTCCTACTTCTTCGGCGACACCTTCACCGCCACCGGCGGCCGGCTCACTCACTTCGGTGCCAACCAGGCCCGCGATGCCGGCGTAACCGTGTCGGGGGACACCGTCAACTGGGGCGAGCACATGACGATGGCCGCCGATTACGGTGCATTGTCGGTGCTCTTCGGCGCCGGCCTGGGTGTCTCGACGCGCGGCTCGGTGACACCGGCCGGCGTGATTACCGATGGCAACTTCTGGAAGGACAAGGCGACGGCGTACCTGTCGGGGGTCAGTAGCTAACCACGGGGAGGCCTCGGTTCCCCGACCCCGGCGCCTCCGCTCGCATGGTGAAGACACCGCTACACCGGGACCGCGGTGTCCTACACGCACCGTAGCGGCACGGCGGGCAAACAATGAATCGCGTGCCCACCTGTGAGCGACAACGGACGGAACTTCACCGGCGGCAGCCCAGTGGTGCTTGAGTCGTCGCTCGGAGCGGGCAACACTCACGCAGACCCCCCGGCAGTGACGGAGGTGCCTCCGTGGTTCTCGGCCAGCGGGTGGGCGATCTCGTCGCGCGGCATCCGCGCCGCGGCGAGCGCAATCGCGGCCAGGAGGATCGGGAGTGTCCCCGCTGCCGCGAAGATGAGCTGCACCGGAACGACTTTCGACAACGGGCCGGCAAGGGCCATCGACAACGGCATGAACGACAACGAGACGAAGAAGTCGAGGCTGGCGACCCGGCCGAGCATGTGCGCGGGCACCCGGCGCTGCAGCAAGGTGCCCCAGATGACCATCCCGGCACCGCTGGCCAGCCCGACGATGAACAGGGAGATGGCCATCACCGGGAACGACCGGGTTGCGCCGACGACCGCCAGCGGCAACGAGCCGACCGACCAGAGCATCATCATCACCGTCAGATAGCGGCGCGGCAGCGGCCGGGTGGACACCGCCAGCGCACCCAGTGCGCCGCCCGCACCGTAGGCGGCGAGCACGAAACCGTAAGCCTGTCCGCCGTGGACGAACCGCTGCCGGGCGATGAACGGCAGCAGCACGTCCATCGGGCCGAGTGCCAGCAGCACCCACATGCTGGCGAACAGCAGGGTCCACAACAACCAGCGAGTCCGTAGGACGAACAGGAACCCGTCCCGCAGATCCGCCAGCGGATGCGGTCTGTCGCGATCGGCGTCGTCGACGAGGTTCTCGGCGGACTCGGGACGCAGCGCCACCAATAAGACCAGGCCGGCCGCGAACAGCACCGCCACCGCCGTACTACCCCACGCCGGGAACGTTGCGCCGACCAGGATGCCGGCGAACGCCGGACCGATCGCCTGGCCCAGAGTGGGACGGATCATCCCCTCAATCCCGTTGGCGGCCAACAGGTTCTGCGGCGGCAGAATGCGCGGCAGGTAGGCGCTGTAGGCGGGAAAGAAGAACGCCGCTCCCGCGCCGAGAACGGCCGAAGCGACGGCCATGTGCCACAGCCGCAACGAGCCGAGCATGCCGAGCGCAGCCACCGCACCGACGGCGGCGAGGTTGACCGCCTCGACGGTGATGATGATGGCGCGCTGGGATACCCGGTCTGCCACGATGCCGCCGATGAGGATGAATGCCAGCATGCCTCCGGCCAAGCACGTCGCGACCAGCGACAGTGCGGCGGGATCGTCGGCCAGCGCGATGACCTGCAGTGCCATCACCACGGTCCACATGCCCTCGGCGAAGATGAAGATCGACACCGCGGCGATGAGCAGCCGGAACTCCCGGAAGCGCAGGGGTGCGAGCACGCGCCAGCCGCGGGGGGTTCCCGCCAGCTGCTCAACATCGAACGGTGTGCTCACCTGTCCCATGGTCGCCGACCGGGTGCGGAAGAGTCGAGTGATTATCGGTCCGGCAGCGTCAGCGACCGGCGCGAAAACCGCGGAGACAGCCTGGTGCGGTATCGGCCCGTCATGGGCAAGACTGGGCGGATGACCGAACCCAGTGCGGCCCGCGTCGCGGTGTACCTCGACTTCGACAACATCGTCATCTCGCGCTACGACCAGGTGAACGGCCGCAACTCTTTTCAACGCGACAAAGCCAAAGGCCTGGAGGCGGCGCGGTTGGGCCTGGCGCGGGTCGATGTGGGCGCGATCCTGGACTTCGCCTCCTCGTTCGGCACGGTGGTGCTGACCCGGGCTTATGCGGACTGGTCAGCCGGGGTGAACGCCGAATACCGGGAGCAGTTGGTGGGCCGGGCGGTGGACCTGGTGCAGCTGTTCCCGGCGGCGGCCTACGGCAAGAACGGCGCCGACATCCGGCTCGCGGTCGACGCCGTGGAGGACATGTTCCGGCTGCCCGACCTCACCCACGTGGTGGTCGTGGCCGGCGATTCGGACTACATCCCGCTAGCGCAGCGCTGCAAGCGGCTGGGCCGGTACGTCGTAGGCATCGGGGTGGCCGGGTCCTCGAGCCGGGCGCTGGCGGCGGCGTGCGACGACTTCGTCATCTACGACTCCCTGCCGGGCGTACCGGTGCTCGCGCCCCCCGCCGACGCGAACGCCCAGCCGAAGCGGCGCAAGTCCGCAGAGCCCGCGACCCCGGATCCGCAGGCCGCCGCCACTGCCCTGCTCACCCGGGCGCTGCAGATCGCCCAGGAGAAAGACGATGTGGAGTGGCTGCACAACTCCGAGGTCAAGGCTCAGATGAAGCGGATGGACCCGTCGTTCTCGGAGAAAGCGTTGGGGTTCAAGTCATTCAGCGACTTCCTGCGCTCCCGTGCCGACGCAGTAGAACTGGATGAGAGCTCGACGACCCGCTTGGTGAAGCTGCGCTAGGCTCCGGATGCTCTCGGTGCGGCCCTATTTCGTCTGCGGGTTGATCCCTAGTTGCTTCATGCAGCTTGCGCGCGCCATCGCGTCCATTACGGGTTGGGCGTTGTCGAAGCCGGCCAGCGCGGGAGTGTCCTGCTTCATCTGAGTGACGGAGGCATCGACGCAGCGCTGCAGACGCTGAGCGTCGGAGTCGCGCCATTCGGAGAACCCGATAAGGCCTGCCGCCACCAGGCCGACCACCAGGTAGATCCAGATGCGGGGATTTCTGAGCACACCCCAGTATCGCCTGGCTCGGCTATCTGGCCGCGTCCAGAACCACCCGCACCATGTCGAGCGTCGTCGATGGGTGCAGCAGCGCAAACCTGCCGATCACTTCGCCCTCCCACACCGTCGGCGTGGCGAAGGCGACCTGCTCGGCCAGCAGCGTGTCCTGCAGGCGCAGATAGTCGTCCTTGGTCCAGCCCGGCCGGCGCCACAACACGATCGACAGCCCGGGCTCGCGGACCAGTTCCACGTGCGGGGTTTCCGCCACCAGTTCGGCCACCTCCCGGGTGAGGTCGAGCACGTGCTGAACGGCGTTACGGTAGGCATTGGTGCCGTGCACCGCCAGCGAGAACCACAGCGGCAGCCCGCGGGCCCGGCGGCTCAGATGGTGGGCGAGATCGGTCGGGTTCCAGAACTCCGGATGGTCGGATTGATGCAGCGGGTCCAGGTAGGACGCATGCTGGGTGTGCACCGAGGCCGCATCGTCGGGATCGCGATACAGCACCGCCGCGCAGTCGAACGGGGCGAACCACCACTTGTGCGGGTCGGTGATGAACGAGTCGGCGTGCTCGAGGCCGGCGAAACGCCACTTCTGGTCCGACAACAGCGCCGCCCCGCCGTATGCGCCGTCGACGTGCATCCACAGATTGCGCTCCCGGCACACCGCCGAGATGCCCTCCAGGTCGTCGACGATCCCGGCGTTCGTCGTTCCGGAGGTGGCCACCACCGCGACCACCGGTGGGCCTTCGTAGGCGTCGAGGGCTCTGCGCAGCGCCTCTCCGGTGAAACGGTGGTCCTCGGTGGCCACCACGAACGGTTCCACATCGAGGATTCGGCAGGCGTTGGCCACCGACGAGTGCGCCTCGTCGCTGCAGGCGATCCGCACCTCCCGCGTCCCGAAACGCTTGCGCCCGATCTCCCGTGCGACGGCCAGGGCTGACAGGTTCGCCGCCGACCCGCCGGAGACGAACGTCCCGCCCGCCGAGGCCGGCATGCCCGCAAGATCGGCAATCCAGCGCAGCACCTGGTTTTCCGCGACGAGGGCCCCGGAGGCCTCCAGCCACGAACAGCCCTGCAGTGACGCGATGGACACCACGGTGTCGAACAGCAGGGCCGCCTTGGTGGGAGCGGCGGGGATGAACCCGAAGAACCGCGGGCTGTCGGTGGACAGCACATTGCAGGCGATGTGGTCGACGTAGGCGTCGAGAACCTCGCGGGGGTCGCGGCCGTATTCGTCGATGAAGCCGTCGAGTGCCGCCATGATCGGCTCCGGCGGATCCGGATGGTCCAGAGGGGTGTCGGTGAAGGTCAGCCGCGTGCGGACGTATTCGAATACCAGTCCGGCCAGGTGCGGATCATGCTGGTGCATGCGGTCGGCGGGCCGGGTCTCCCGTATGCGGTGGTGAGTCAGATACGGGTCATCGGCGGCCATGTGTTTCTCCTGCGTGAGCGGTGACGGTTCAGCACCTCTGCGCAGCGTATCGGTGATGTGGTGTCGTGGCCCGACCCCACTGGGTGGCAGTCCCCCACCGCCGCCGGGCCCCGCGCAATCGAAAGTCTGCGGCTCAGGGGAACTGGCGGGTGGGCGTGATACGGCCCTGTACGCCCAGCGCCCTCGCCTTTGCGACCAGCTCCTGATAGGTCTGCGAGTCGATCGTCTTGGCTCGGGTCAGGATGAACCCGCTGCGGCCGCTGGGGTCGCTGACGATCGCCCAGCTGTAGTCCGGGGCGCGGTCCACGATCAGATAATTGCCCGGCGGGTTGGCCGAGGGAGTTCCGCCGAAGCCCACATTGAGCGCGGTGTTGTCTGCGTTCACGGGAACCGCCGACCCGGTGATCGACGACCGCGGACCGCGCTTGAAGAAGTAGTTGCCCGAGTTCTGCACCCCGAGGGTGCCGTTCGCTTTGAGGGTGTAGACGGCTTTGGTGTTCACCAGTCCGACGCTGAAGAACTGTTTGACGCTGCCCTGCTCGTAGTAGGTCCCCGCGTACTGGGCCGGATCGACGGGCACGCTTGACGGCACAACGGCGGCCGGTGCGGGCGTGGCGGCGGCCGTGACGGCAGCGGCGGGGCGCGCGGCGGCGCTCGCACGCCGGGACGGCCCCCCCGCGACTCGGCGGGGGGGGGCGGGGAGAGCCGCCCGGGAA
>JAHBAP020000307.1 GCA_018500005.2 Mycobacterium sp.
CAGGGTGCTGCGAATGTGCAGATAGTGGGCGAACGTCTCTGCCCAGTCCTCGGCCGCATGCATGCTCGCGTAGGAGGATACGAAATCATCCGGCCAGCCCGCGGGCGCACCTCGTCGGTAGTGGCTCTCCATGGCCGTCTGGTAATCCGCGTCCGGGTCGCCGAAAAGCCGGCGGAAGGCCTCCAACCGTTCTGGGGACCCGGCCACCAGGCGGTAGAAGTAGTAGTGCCCGATCTCGTGGCGGAAGTGGCCGAGCAGCGTGCGGTAGGGCTCGTCCAACTCGACGCGCAGTTGCTCGCGGTGGATGTCGTCGCCTTCGGCGAGGTCGACGGTGATGACGCCGCTGTCATGACCGGTGGTCACCGGCTCGGCAACACTGGACAGCAGGTCGAATGCCAGTCCGTGTGCGGGGTCCTCCTGCCGGCCGACCACCGGCAGTCGCAGTTCCAACAGTTCGGCGATCAACCTGCGTTTAGCCCTCTCCGCCTCGGCGAATGCCGCCAGCCCGGTTAGGTCGGTATCGAGAGGCCGGGTTCGGGTAAGCGTGCACGACGCGCACAGTTGCCGCACCGGACGCACCTCCACGAGCCAATTACATTCGGCCAGATGCAGATTCGCGCACAGTTGATAGTCCCCCGCGGCGACGGACCCGCCATGGGCATCTCCGCCGGACGGGCTGATCACCAGAAAGACCATCTCCTCCGGAGAGAATCCCACGGCGCTGCCACAGGCGAGGCACACGGAGTTCTCGAAGGCCAGATGCTGACCACAGTTGGGGCAGGTGAAGTCACGCACCCGGAACGCTCGCGTCCAACGGAGCGACGTCCACCGACACGTCGATCACGCTGTATTCCGAGTCGGTGTAGATGATCCCGCGCAGCGGCGGAACATCGGCGTAGTCGCGCCCCCAGCCCACGGTGATGTACCGCTCGTCGACCAACTGATCGTTGGTGGGGTCGAATCCGAGCCACCGGTCCCCGGGGGTCCACACCGCCGCCCAGGCGTGGGTCGCATCGACGCCGAACATCCGTTCCTTTCCGGGCGGCGGATCGGTCGCGAGGTATCCGGACACGTAACTTGCCGCCAGTCCGTTGGCCCGCAGGCAGGCGATCGCCAACCGGGCGAAGTCCTGGCATACCCCCTCCCGCGCCTGCAAAACCTCCGAAACCTTGGTGGATACCGTGGTGGACCCGGAGCGGTAGGTGAAGTCGGCGAAGATCCGGGCGTTGAGATCGCGCACCACTGAGATCAGGGGACGGCCGGGCTCGAAACTTGTTGCCGCGTAATCCCGTACCGAGTCGGTGATCTCCGGCGGCTGCAGATCCATGGCGAACTCGGTGGCCAGCACACCAGTGAATCCGTTCGGGCGGGCCAACTCCCACGGCTGCGAGCCGGCACCGGATTCGTAGTGCTCAACAGCGGGCGGGTCGACCTCCACGACTGCGTTCCCGACCACCGAAAGGACCCGGTGTCGTTCGGTGACGTGAAAATAGGAACTGATATTCCCGAAGCCGTCCCGGCTCGTGGAGCGATCCGCAGGCTCGGGATCGATGTCGAGTTGGAAGTCCAGGCAACGTTGCCGCGTCCCGTCCCGCGGCGTCAGATGGGCCCGGCCGTAGGAATTGGTCACCACATCGGAATAGCGGTACTCGGTGCGGTGGATCACGCGGTAGCGGCGCATCGGCCTGGCCTCGACCGTCACGGCAACTCCCGTCGCTGGTCCGGTCCCCATAGCGGCTGCATGTCGCCCGGCAACGACAATTGGGTGCTGGTGATGACATCGGAGAGGTCACGCAGGGCGCTGTGCACGCCGCTGAGCAGCGAATCGAGTTCGGTCCGCAGTCCGGCGGCATCGGCCTGCTCGAGATCCTCCGGATCGAGTCTGCGCAGCCGAACGCTGATCTCCTCGACGAGCCGCTCGGGCCGCGAGGATCCCGACGCGCCGGGCAGGGACCGCAGGCCCGCGCGCAGCCTATCCAGTTGGTAGACAAGCGAACGCGGGTTATCGCCGCCCAACAGGAGTAGATCCGCGACTGCGGCGACACTGGCCTGCCCGAGGTTGTGGCGGCGATAGATCACCGATGATTCGCAGGCCACCAGCACCGAATCGGTGATGGCCTGCTCGGCGCCCGGACTGCGTCGGCGAGTCATCGCCGTGTGCAGCAGCGCGGTCAGCGCCAGCCCTCGCTCGATCCGTTTACCGATGTCCATCATCGTCCACCCGGGATCCCGCAGCATCGACTCCGCCGCCATCCCGGACAACGCGAGCATGCCGGCCAGCGTCCGCTGCTGCGCCGCGGCCAGCGAGGTGTCATCCACCGACCGGCGCGCCACCCGACCGGCACTCCGCGGTTCGGGCTGATCGGCAAGCGTGCGCTCCACCGCGCTCAACACCATCCAGGTGTCATTGGACATCTGATCGCGCACCGCGCGTGCGGCAAGACCGAGTCCCTCAACCGAGTGCGCCAGGGAACCGGGACGCAGTCGGTCGGCGGTCAACGCCCACATGGTGTGCGGCGCGTCGGCGATCACCTCACCGGCCGGCCGGGCGTCCTCGTCGGTCGAGCCCGCCACTCGACCGAGGGCGGCGAGTAGTACCGGGAGACATTCGCTGCCCTCAGCATCCAGCCGATTGCGGTACTCGTGGTAGCGCCCGCGGGTGACGATGAGAAGTCTGGCGAGGCCCTCGCTGCGCTCGGCGTAGCGGCCGATCCAGAATAGATCGGACAGCACACGCGGGGAACTGATGAACTCCGTGCCGCTGGGCAACTTGACCGGCGCGACGTTTACCGTGTGATCCGACGTCGCCCGGACCGGCGGCCGGACCCAAACATCCTTTGCTGCTGCGGTTTTCAATCGGAACGCGCTCGGCCCCGGGGCCAGCACATAACCGAGGCCGCCGACCATAGGCGCGTAACCGCCTCGCTGAGCGACCGTGAACAGACGCAGACCCACGCCGGCGGCTGACAGCCCGCCGGGATAGTGGTCGGTCGGCGCGGTGGAAAACTGCGGAAGTTCCTGCCCCACCCATCGCCACGGTTCCGCTTCGATTCGGGCCGCGAGATCGCGGCGCTGCGCCGCAGACAGGGCCGGACCCACGATCGAACTGGAGTCGGCGCTTGATTTGATCAGCAGCGAAGACAGTCGCGCGATGATGTGGGCACGTTCCTTGTCGTTACCTGCCCAGTAGTACCTGGGACAGTCGAGAAGCAGCTTCTCGCCGAGGAGCAATTCCGAAAGCTCCGGCAGAAATCGTTGCAGCCCAGCACTTTCCAGAATGCCGCTGCCGATACTGTTGACCACCGCGACCGTCCCGCGCCGCTGAGCCTCGACGAGACCGGCCACGCCGAGACGGGAATCCGGCCGCAGGTCGAGAGGATCGACGTACTCGGCGTCCACCCGCCGCAACACCACATCGACCCGCTTGAGAGTGCCCAGCGAACGCATCCACAACTTGCCTTGCCGGACTACCAGGTCGGCGCTTTCCACCAGGGGGAAGCCAAGAACGGTGGCCAGGTAGGCCTGGTCGAACGCCGTCTCGGAATGGATACCAGGACTGAGGACCACCACGACCGGATCCTCGGCGGCCTCGGGGGCGGCGTCGATCAGCGCCAGCCTCAAAGCCTGAGCGAACGGCGAAACCGCCCGCGGCCGGATCCGTTCGTAGAACTCGGGAACAGCCTGGGCGACAACCCGGCGATCGGCCAGTGCGTACCCGGCACCGGATGGGGCCTGGGTCCAGTCTCGGTTGACCAGGAATTGGCCCTCTGCGCTCCGACTCACGTCGCAGCCGAGCATGAACAGGTGGTTGCGGCCGGGGTCGTCGATTCCGCGAACCGTCCGGATGTAGCCGGGATGGCCGAACAGCAACTGCGGAGGCAGGATGCCGCTGCTCAAAGAACGCTGCTCGCCGTAGATGTCGCGGAGGACGGCGTCGAGCACACGGGAACGCTGGACGACCCCGGCTGCCAGGGTCTGCCAGTCCGAGTCCGACACCAACAGCGGAATACCGTCCAGATGCCAAGGGCCGGGCATCGCCATGC
>JAHBAP020000148.1 GCA_018500005.2 Mycobacterium sp.
AGATGTGTATAAGAGACAGGACAACCCCCGATTTGTTGGAACGAAAACCAATTGGCGAGATCTTTCCATACGAACGCCGCGAAAAGTACCGCACGTCGGCATGTGCTCAATGCTGCAGATAAAAAGAATTTCACTCAGAAAATAGATCAGTCGCTCGCAATTCCAATCCACCTCGACCAGAACCGGCTGAGCAGCATAAAATGGCCACGAACTGTATGGTGAAATATGCAAACTGCTGTTTGACAATACATTTCTCTGCATCTCGAATTTACGGGCTTGCCTCAGCTCCAACTGGCCTCAGCCCATTCCCCGGTGGACCGAATTGCGCGGCCTGAAATCACTCTTTATTGGAAGACGAAGATAAAGAAGATGATGCCTTCATTACCGAAGACCAGAAGGTGTTTCCCTCTTCCGGTCCCGATCCCGGCTCGGCTGAACCCTTTTCGGTTCGCCCGGCATCTTCGGATAGTTCGGCGGGTACGGCAGATCCCCCAGACCGCAGGCGACGTCGGCATCCGCCATCGCCAATAGCGGCTCGATCGACTGGGCCAGCGAGTCCATACCGGCCATCGGGTCGCCCCGCTCGGCGACCAGATCCGGCACGGTTGCCATGGTGTAGTCGTCGGGGCTCGAAGCGGCGGCAAGCTCAGCCCACGTCAGCGGAGTGGAGACCGTCGCGACCGGAGTGGGCCGCACCGAGTAGGCAGCGGCGAAGGTCCGATCTCGGGCGTTCTGGTTGTAGTCGATGAAGATCTCCGACCCGCGTTCCTCCTTCCACCACGACGTGGTGACCAACTCGGGGGCGCGGCGCTCAACCTCGCGGGCCAGCGCGATGCCGGCCCGGCGCACGGCGACGAAGTCCCACTCGGCGCTGATACGCAAGAAGACGTGTATGCCGCGCCCCCCGGAAGTCTTCGGGTAGCCGACCAGACCGAGTTCGTCGAGCAGCGGTTTGAGAACCTGCACCGCGACAGCGCGGGCCTCGGCGAAGCCGGTTCCGGGTTGCGGGTCCAGATCGATCCGGAGTTCGTCGGGATGGTCGGTATCGGGGCAGCGAACCTGCCAGGGATGCAACGTGATTGCTCCCATCTGGGCGGCCCACACGATCGCCGAGGGATGGGTGACCATCAACGCGTCGGCCGTCCGCCCGGACGGGAAGGAGACCCGGCAGGTCTTGAGGTAGTCGGGATGCTTCTGCGGAACCCGCTTCTGGTAGATCATCTCCCCGTCGATGCCGTCCGGGAAGCGCTGCAGATGAGTCGGCCGGTCACGCAGAGCGGTGAGCATCGGCCCGGAAGCCACCGAACGGTAGTAGTCGATCAGCGCGCCCTTGGTCCCGGCAGCACCAAGCTTGGGGAAGAAGACCTTGTCCCGGTTGGTGATTCGGACGGCGACGCCGTCGACGTCGATCTCCTCGGCCGCCGCGCTCACCGGACTATCGGCTTCGGTTCGCAGTCTCCGCTCACACGTCGACGTTACGCGAGGATCTCCGGCTTCTTGAGGAACCCGGGTCCTCGGCCAGGGCCCCCGGCGGCAAAGACGTGCAGAATGAGTTGGTGGACCTGCCCGTGATGCCGCCGGTGTCGCCCATGCTCGCGAAGTCGGTACCGGCCATCCCGAACGGCGCCAGTTACGAACCGAAGTGGGACGGCTTCAGATCCATCTGTTTTCGTGACGGCGACGAGGTGGAATTCGGTAGCCGCAACGAACGACCACTGACCCGTTACTTCCCCGAACTCGTGGCTGCGGCAAAAGCCGAGTTGCCGCCGCGGTGCGTGATCGACGGCGAGATCGTCATCGCAGCCGAGGGCCGACTGGACTTCGAGGCGCTGCAGCAACGCATCCACCCCGCCGACTCGCGGGTGCGCATGCTGTCCGGCGCCACTCCGGCGTCATTCATCGCTTTCGATCTACTGGCCCTCGGCGACCGGGACTTCACAGCCGAACCGTTCGAGGTCCGCCGGGCCGCTCTGGTCGAAGCACTGGCCGGGTGCGGCCCGTCGTTCCACGTCACCCCGGCCACGTCCGACAGCAAGACCGCGCAGCATTGGTTCGACGAACTGGAGGGTGCAGGTTTCGACGGTGTGATCGCCAAGCCGCCGGCCGTGCCGTACCTACCCGACAGACGGGCGATGTTCAAGATCAAGCATCAGCGGACCGCGGACTGTGTGGTGGCCGGCTACCGGGTGCACAAGTCCAGCGAAAGCGCGATCGGCTCCTTGCTGCTCGGCCTCTACCGCGACGACGGCGCACTGGCCCCGGTCGGAGTCATCGGCGCATTCCCGATGTCGCGCCGCCGAGAGCTTTTCGTCGAGTTACGGCCGCTGACAACAGGATTCGATGATCACCCCTGGCAGTGGGCGAACCAGACCAGCGGAGTCGGTGAACAGTCGCGCTGGAACGCCGGGAAGGACCTCTCCTTCGTCCCGCTTCGACCTGAACGGGTGGTCGAGGTTCGATACGACCACATGGAAGGTGCCCGCTTCCGGCACACCGCGCAGTTCAACCGCTGGCGCCCGGACCGGGATCCACGGTCGTGCACCTTCGCCCAACTGGAACAGCCCGCTACCGGCAGCCTGCACGACGTGCTACCTGGCCTGGGGTCCAGACAGCCGTGATGAAGCTTGTGGCCGGGATAGGGCTGCTCGGGCTCTCCCTTGCGCTGGTCCTGGCGTACCGGGCGGTGGGACTTCACGTCGACGCCCAGGGCGTCCTGCACGAACCATTCGGGTTGATTCCCCTAGCTTGGCTGTCCGGTCTGACTGGCGCTGTCCTGGTTGGGATCGCCGTGTGGCGGCGCCACTAACGGGCGGCGGGAATGCGCTGCGAAGTTTCCATCAGTGCGGCCTAACCCCCCATTTCTTTGGTCGGCCTTACCGCATCCGCAAAGCTAAGCCTTACGGCTTGGCGGACGCAGGTACACAGCCAGCGGTATGGCAAGTATCAGGACGAAACTGCCCAGCCAAAAGACGAAGTGGGTGGCAACGGCCGCCAGAACGAACACGACGGTGAACGCGGGCCCCCGCCAGCGTGCCCGCGAAGACTGGAAGGCAGTCCAATACCCCTGTGCTGCCGGGTCGATCAGGTCGGGATGGCGCCTCATGTGGCTGGCCGTCAGGGTGCCGATGAAGGCGATGTAAGCAAGGGTGAGCCAGTAGAGCACCCCTGCTCCGCTCGTGTCGCCCGTGGCAACGTCAGTGAGCTCGAAGTGCAATCCGGGGCCGGCGCTGAGGCGGGACGGCCACGGCAGGAAGGTGAACCCGAGCAGCCACAGGATGGTGAGGAAGAAGATCGCGGTGTCGTAGCTTCCGAGGTTATTGACGATCCGGTTGTGGACACCCCAGAGCATGCTCACGACGAGGAACGTCATGACGAAGAGTTGAATCCTGCCGCTGTTGATAATCAGCACGTCCCAGATGGTTTGTCCGCTGGTCGGCCCGGGGATATCCACGACGGTCAGAGCGAGGACCGTGACGGCAACGGACACCACGGCATCGGAGAAATTGATGAGGCGGTCGAGTGCCCGCCCGGATCTCACGTCGCCCAACGCCACGGAGAGATCCTGCCACGGACCGGTCCGCGTCGTAGTTTGTCGGAGGCTGACGAGCGCGCCGTAAATTCGTACCGGTGCAGACAACCACCGGAGCGGGCCGATTCGCCCCCAGCCCGTCAGCCGATCTGCATATCGGCAACCTTCGTACGGCGGTGCTGGCGTGGCTTTTCGCCAGGGCAGACGGACGGCGTTTCCTGATTCGGGTCGAGGACCTCGATGACCGCACCCACCGGGAAATCGCGGACCGGCAGTTGGCCGACCTTGCCGCGATCGGAGTGACCTGGGACGAGCCACCCGAGTGGCAGTCGCAGCATCCCCAGCGCTATGACGCGGTGATCGAGAGTCTTGCAGAACAGGATCTGGTTTACGAATGCTTCTGCAGCAGAAGGGAAATCCTCGAGGCGCCCCGGGCGCCACACGCCCCCGAGGGGGCCTATCCGGGCACCTGCCGGGACTTGTCGACGGCGCAGCGGTCCGAGCGTCGGGAGTCGGGCCGGCCACCGGCGCTACGGTTGCGCGCCGATACCGACTTGTGCACCGTCACCGACCTGGTTCACGGTCGCTACAGCGGGGTGGTCGACGATTTCGTTCTGCGTCGCGGCGACGGGGTAGCGGCCTACAACCTGGCCGTCGTGGTGGACGACGCACACTCGGGGATCGACCAGGTGGTGCGCGGGGACGATCTGCTGTCGTCCTCACCGCGCCAGGCCTACCTGGCCGGTCTGCTCGGTTACCCGCAACCGGTGTACGCCCACGTCCCGTTGGCGCTCAACGACGAGCGCAAGCGACTGGCCAAGCGCGACGGGGCGGTGACATTGGCAGAGCTCGGCGCCGACCGCGCCTGGGCGCTGATCACCGGATCCCTCGGCTGGCCGGCCGCCGACATGGCCGAACTACTGGACCGCTTCGACCCGGCCGCCCTGCCTCGTGAGCCGTGGATCTACCGGGGTTAGAAACCCCACGCCGTCTGCAGGCAAGGCCCTTGCGGGGCGCCTGACCCGTCTGGCCGCACTCGTGCCGCGCGTACCGCGGTCAGGAACGGATGTGCGGAGACGGCGGCGCCGGTTCGGAACGTATGCCGGGGGTCGCCCGTAGAAGTGGACCGGTGATAGGTCCGTTGGTGCCATCCGGGTCGATCATCCCGCTCGTCCCGTCACGGTCGACGCCACCGGCGCCGGCCTGTACGGCCAGGGTGGCCGACGGCGGTTGGTCGGCGGAATCACTGCCGTCGGACAACTCGCCGGCGCCGGGCATGGGCATCTCGACGGTGGTTGAGGGGCCCGACGCCGGGTCGGCATGTGCCGGAGCGCCGAACACAACCGCCAACGTCAACGGCGCAGCGACGACCGCGGACGCGATCCGCCGGAACAGATGTTTCATCCTGACCACTTCTTTCGACAAGTTCGGCCGGGCCAGCGGGCACCGCCGGGACGCTCGCCGCGGGCATGATGCCTCGGGTCGCGTCGGGAGAATCTGGATCAGCCGTGACCCGCAGGAGCGCAGTTCGACTGCATGCTGCCGTCTGAGGCGCTTGGGCCGGACGCTGCGTTAATCATTCCGGCGCGGGTCAGCGCGCTGGGGTTGGGTCCGGTCCGGCCGTCAGTCATCGACATGCCGGCGCACTGGTTGTCGGCGGCGGGTTGCGCACCGGCGATCGGCGACCCACCAAGCAGGATTCCGACGGCAGCCAACGGGGCCGACAGTGCTGCGGCGAGACGACCGGACTTCGTGGTGGTCTTCATGGTTCCCATCGGGTGCTCCTTGAGTCGAGGATCGGGCTGGTGGATCGTCCGCCTCAAATATCGCGCCGCAACCGGCAATGCACTGTCCCTCAACCGGACACCCGTGCGGAGGATCGGCGCCTCCCCCGATCGGTGGAACTCAAGCTATTTCGGCGCGGAAACCTTCGCTCAGCGGTGCTCAGCGCGCCGAAATCGGTATGCAGCCGGGTAGCCGAGGCCATATTGAACAGGCAGCCAGACTGCGTAGCGTTGGAGTTAGACGGCGAGTTCCTTCTGCCCCCAAGGCGAACCGTAGGCAGTCAGCAACTCCAGGAACGGAACCGAGTCGAATACCTCGGGTCCGACCACACCCGAAGCGCTCCAGACTCCGGTGGCCAGGAGTTCCAGTGCGACAACGGGATTGACGGCCGTCTGCCAGACGACACACTGATGTCCGTACTCGGCCATCGACCACTCGTTGTCCACCACATGGTAGAGATAGGTCGACCGGGGCTTGCCGTCCTTGCCGGTTCCGGTCACCCACAACCCGGCGCAGGTCTTGCCCTTCATGGACGGCCCGAGTGTGGCCGGGTTGGGCAGGCAGGCCGCCACCACGTCGCGCGGACTGACTTCCACACCGCCGACTTTCACCTTCTCGGTGCGGTCCAGTCCCAGCTTGTGCAGCACCTTGAGAACGTCGATGAACTCCTCGCCGAGGCCGTACTTGAAAGTGGCGCGCTTGCAGTCGATGTAACGCGGCATCAGCAGCACTTCCTCGTGCTCGACGTTGACGCACTCCACCGGTCCGATGCCTTCGGGGAAGTCGAAAACCTCTGGCTCGCTGAAGGGTTCGGTGACGAACCAGCCGCGATCCTTCTCCCAGATCACCGGCGGGTTCAGGCACTCCTCGATGGTGGTCCAGATCGAGAACGAGGGCGCGAACTCATACCCTTCCACGGTGAGATTGGCTCCGTCGCGGGTGCCGAGCTCGTCGATCTCGCCGAACAGGTGATCGGCCGCGTAGCGGGCGAAGACGTTGGCGAGACCGGGTTCGACACCGAACCCCAGCAGGGCGAGCAGTCCCGCCTCCTTCCACTGGTCCGCCATCTCGAACTGCTCATCGCCGAGTTTCACCCCGGTCAGTTCGTAGGGCTTCTCCGGGTGGCGCTGCGACAGGCTCATCGCCATGTCGACGTAGTTGGCGCCGCCAGCCAGAGCGCCCTTGAAGATGGACATGTTGAAGCGCGGATCGACGGCGTTCATGACATGTGTGATGCCGTTCCGGCGAACCAGTTCGGCGACGGCGTCGGCGGAACTGGCGTCTACCTGCACCGCACTGAACCGCGGATCGTTGACCGCCTCGGCCGCCGCGACCGCGCGGGCCTCGTCGTAGTCGGCCACCACGACCGCATCGAAGAAGTCGCGGCGCGCCGCGATCGAGCAGAACGCCGAACCAACACCGCCGGAGCCGACCAACAGGATCTTCATGCGGCTGAACCTACAGCGCGACCTCGAGGGTTTCCATACCTCGCAACGTGACGTGCGGCTTGTATACGGGTTCGCCGGCCAACCGAGCCTGCGGAAAGCGCCGGGTGACCGCCGACAGAGCGACCGCCGCCTCCAGCCTGGCCAGCGGGGCGCCCAGACAGAAGTGCGGACCCAGCCCGAACGCGTGGTGGCGAACGGTCGCCCGACCCGGATCGAACTCGTCGGGACGGTCATTGGCGGCCGGGTCACGGTGCGCCGCCGCCAACAGCAGCATCATGGTGTCGCCCTCGGGCACGCGGACGCCGCCGATGGTCATATCCGCCCCGGCGACCCTGCCCACCAGTTGGACCGGCGGGTCGTAGCGCAGGGTTTCCTCGACGATGGCCGCCGCCCGTGTGGAGTCCTGCCCGAGTGCGGTCCAGGTGGCCGGGTGGCGCAGCATGGCCAGCACCGCATTGGCGATGAGATTGACCGTCGTCTCGTGGCCGGCGATCAACAGCAGGTTGCAGGTGGCGATGATCTCGTCCTCGGTGAGTTGATCGCCGGCCTCCTCGACGGCGATCAGACCGGACATCAGGTCCTCACC
>JAHBAP020000223.1 GCA_018500005.2 Mycobacterium sp.
AGGGTGACCGCCGGCACCTTAACCTCGGCACCGTCGCGGATCACGACGGCATCCTTCGCGCCCAGCGACAGCAACGCCCGCAGCGCCGAACCGGCGGAGCGTTTGGCCTTTGCCTCGGCGTAGCGGCCGGCCAATAGGAACACCGTGACCGCGGCCGCTACCTCGAAGTAAACGTGCCCGTGTCCGCCGTGCCCGTGTCCGGCGACCAGCACGACCAGTGACCAGAAGTAGGCCGACAGGGTCCCCAGCGAGACCAGGGTGTCCATGGTGGAACTGCCGTACCGGGCGCTGTTGAGCGCGGCCTTATGGAAGGGGTAACCGCCCCAGAACACGATCGGCGTGGTCAGCGCCAGCACCACCCACTGCCAGCCGGGGAACTGCAACGGCATGACCATCGACAGCGCCAGCACCGGGACAGCCAGAATCGCCGACCCGATCAGTCGGGGCCGCAGCTGTTCGGTGGGTACGTCATGGTTCATATGGTCGCCATGACCGCCGTGATGGGAGTGGTCGATGACGGCGGCGTGATAGCCGGTCGATTCCACCGCCCGGACGAGGTCGCCATGGCTGACCTGCGGGCCGTGTTCGACGTGGGCCTGCTCGACGGCGAAGTTCACCGAGGCGTGCACCCCGTCGAGTTGGTTCAGGCTGCGCTCGATCTTCGACGCGCACGACGCGCAACTCATCCCGGTGAGTTTCAGATCGGTCGTCGTGGTCGGGGTGGCCATGCCCCAATGATACCCCTAGGGGGTATATGCGACAAGGGTGGTTCGACGGCGGAGTCCCGCCACCCCGAGGACGGCCAGCACACCCGCTGTCGTCATCAAAAACCAGCTCAGAACCATCAGCGGCGGGTTGTACACCACCGAGACCGTGGCCGGCTGGCCCTCGGTTATCGGCGGCACGTCCACCAGACTCCTGACCTGCAACCAGCACACGACGGCCGCCGCGGCCAGCACCGCGGCCAGCACCAGCTGGACGCGGTTTCTCACCGTGCGGTCCGGGATTCCACCAACCGGGCCAGCGTGGCCCGGAACTCCTCGTGATCGCGAGCCCAAGCCTGCACAAGCCGGCCACCGGCCAGTTTCAGGCCCACCCCGGTGCGTCCCCGGGGCACCCCGGAAAGCTCGCCGAGTGCCCGGGCACGCTGCCATTCCTCCCGGGGTTCGGCGGGTTTGATCCGCCAACTCGAGATGGAGCTCTTGACCCGGATCGGGATCTCGGGTTCGGGGAAGACCGTCACGATGTCCTTGACCTCGACGATTTCGGTGCCTTCCCGCAGGGTCTGGTCGGTCAGCTCGACGCTGGTGTGGATGCGGGCAGCCTTCACCTGCAGACCCAACATCCCCGACACCAGGACCAGGAAAATCATCGGCACCTGAAGCGGGAAACCGAGGCCGGCCCGCCACTGTACGAACAGCATGGCCAACGCAGCGGCCGGACCGGCCAGAAGCCAGCGCCAGCTTGCGCCGGACTCGAAGAACAGCGGCTCCTTGCGCTCGGCCGGCAGATCAGGCACCGGCATACCAATCCAGCACGGTCGGCCGGCTGAGCAGCAGGGTGCCGACGACGATGGGCAGCAGGCTGAGCAACGCCAGAATATGGGTCCCGGAAAACACCGCCGCCAGCGCGACGAGCACAACGATGGCGAGCCCCAGCGCCATGGCTGCACGTCGCGCCCGCAGATCGCGGCGGCGGGCCTGGGCGGCGAACCAGACCAGGGCCACGCCGGCAACTGCGAACAGCATCCCCGCACCCCGGTAAAGACGGGCATAGTCGTTCAACGCCTCGTCGGTCACCGTCAGCGGAGCGGCCTGGCGCAGCGAATCGAAACTCACCAGGCCGGCCAGCAGTCCACCGCTGATCAGCAGCACCGCGCCAACCACCAACAGCCAACAGGCCGCGGTCACCGCGCTGGGTCGGGGCTCGATCTGAGTCATCGTTGGGCCAGCCTAACCGTTCAGCGGTTGAAGAACTGCTGCGAGTCGGGCCGGTGCAGTAGATAGATTCCACCGGCGATGAAGACGCAGCCGAAAATGCCGGTGACCGCGTAGATCACCGCCGGCAGGGGCGGCCGCGCCATCCCAAGCAGGCTCACGGAGGTGAAGAAAATGGTGACCAGGCCACCACCGGTGAGCAGGGTGCGAGCCCACCGGTAGCCGGACCGGAGCAAGGCCAGAAACCCCACCACCACCCCGCCCATCGCGGCGGCGACAAGAGCGGTGGCAACGAAGACATAGGTCGAACCGGCCGTTTTCGCGGCCACGTAGGCGTCGGCGAGTTGGCCGATCACCATAAGCGGTACGGCGACCAGCCAGAGCCAGAAGCCGGTGTCGACGTCGAGTGGGCGCGGCGGAACATTGGTCGGATGGTGGTGCGTCGGCTGGTTCACGCCAACCAGCCCGCGGCCTCGGCCGCCCAGTAGGTCAACACGATATCGGCACCCGCGCGGCGGATGCCGATCAGTGACTCCAGCGCCGCGGCACGGCCATCCACCCAACCGTTGGCCGAAGCCGCGGCGATCATCGCGTACTCCCCCGACACCTGATAGGCCGCGACCGGGACCGGCGAGACCGCCGCCGCCGCCGCAACGATGTCGAGGTAGGCCATCGCCGGCTTCACCATGACGATGTCGGCCCCTTCGTCGATGTCGAGCAGGATCTCCCGAACCGCTTCCCGGGCGTTGCCGGCCTCCTGCTGATAGGTGCGACGGTCACCGTCGAGGCTGGAGGCCACCGCCTCCCGGAACGGGCCGTAGAACGATGACGCGAACTTGGCGGCATAGGCCAGGATCGCGACGTCGGCGAAACCCGCGGCGTCCAGACCGTCCCGGATGGCGGCTACCTGACCATCCATCATCCCGCTGGGACCGACCACCTGCGCGCCCGATTTAGCTTGTGCCACAGCGAGTTTGACGTACTGTGCGTTCGTCTCGGCATGGTCGACCCGGCCCGAGGCATCCAGTAGGCCGCAATGTCCGTGGTCGGTGAACTCGTCCAGGCAGGTGTCGGCCATCAGCACGGTGGCATCCCCGAGGTCACCGGCGAGATCGCGCAGAGCGACGTTGAGAATTCCGTCCGGGCGCTGACCACAGGAGCCGGTCGCGTCCTTGTCATCGTCACGGGGCACCCCGAAGATCATCAGTCCGCCCACACCGGCCGCTACCGCGTCGGCAGCTGCGCGCCGCAGCGAGTCACGGGTGTGCTGTACTACCCCGGGCATCGAGGAGATGGGCCGCGGTTCGGAGATGCCGTCCGCGACGAACATCGGCAGAACCAGATGCCTTGGCCCCAAGGACGTTTCGGCCACCAGACGGCGCAGATGCGCCAGACATTGCTGGGCGTCTGCGACGGGCAACTTGTCGACCTGGTTGAGCACCACGACGGTGACGTCGTCGTGCCGGGCGAAGCGGCGGAGGTACTGCTCATGCACCAGGGCATCGGCGTACTTCTGCGGGTCGAGGACCCACACCATCAGATC
>JAHBAP020000078.1 GCA_018500005.2 Mycobacterium sp.
CGCGCCCCAGTGCAGACAAGCGGCCGCCGGGCATCCCGTCTGCCCGGCGGCCGCTTGTCTGCACTGGGGCGCGATGTGGGGGCCGGCGCAGCGGGCCGACTACGTCGATCCGCTGGGGCTGCTGGCCGTCACGCCGGTACGGCTCAAGCCCCTCACCCGGTAGGAAATTCAGGCCCGGGGGTGCGCCTGGTCGTGGACGGCCCGCAGCCGGGCCACCGTCACGTGCGTATAGAGCTGGGTGGTCGCGAGGGTGGAGTGGCCCAGGAGCTCCTGGACCACGCGCAGGTCGGCGCCGCCCTCGAGGAGATGGGTGGCGGCGCTGTGCCGCAGCCCGTGCGGGCCGATATCAGGGGCGCCGTCCACCGCGGAGACCGTCTGGTGCACCACCGTGCGCGCCTGCCTGGGGTCGAGACGCCGGCCCCGCGGACCGAGCAGCAGGGCGGGGCCGGAGTCCGGGGTGGCCAGGCTGGGCCGGCCGTCGTCGAGCCAGTCGGACAACGCCGACAGCGCGGGCCGCCCGAACGGGACCGTGCGTTGTTTGTTGCCCTTGCCCAGGACGCGGAGCAGCCGGTGGCCGGTATCGATGTCGTCGATGTCCAGGCCGCACAACTCGCTGACCCGAATGCCGGTGGCGTAGAGCAATTCGACGATCAGCCTGTCCCGCAACGCCAGCGGATCACGTTCCTGGGCACCGCGGTCCGCGGCGGCCATTGCGGCCAGAGCCTGGTCCTGACGCAGCACCGAGGGCAGCGTGCGACGCGCCTTCGGAACTTGCAGCCGGGCCGCCGGATCGGTCCCCAGCACTCCGCGGCGGGCGGCCCAGGCAGTGAACGTCTTCACCGCCGAGGTGCGCCGGGCCAGGGTGGTGCGGGCCGCTCCGCCGCCGGCCTGCGCCGCCAGCCAGGCCCGCAACATGGGAAGGCTCAGCCCATCGAGTCCTGATCCCGGCGCCCGCTCGTCGAGGAATGCGAACAGAGACCGCAGGTCGGCCAGATACGCGCGACGGGTGTGCTCGGAGCGGCCGCGCTCCAGCGCGAGGTGTTCGGCGTACTCCTCGAGGATCGCGGTATAGAGATCCGGAGCGTCCACTCCCCTACGGTGGCAGACCGCTACGGCGACACCGGTTATCCGCCGTGGGCGTGTCGGTCGGTCGCGCTCACCACCGCCAGAGCGCCTCGTCATCCGCCGGGTACTGTCCGCACACGTCGGTAGCGCGGGCTGCGACGCCCTTGTTGTTGAAGAACACCTTGGCCCAGTTCGGCCAACGGAATGCCATCTGCTCGTAATAGATGTCGGTGGCGATGTTCTCCGAGTACTGCCGGCGCCCGGCGTAGTCCATCGAGAAGAACCAGTGGATTCGATCCCGGGCACCCTGCTGAACTTCGGGCGCCTTGTTGTTGTAGTCGATCATGTAGCGCTCGTAGTACACCGGCCGCACATCGCGGACCGCTGCCAGTATCTGCTCCGCAGTGCATGAGGTGGTCAGGATCCGGTTGGGTATCGGATAGTCGTCGGTGGCGTCCGCAGCGGCGATCCCGGGCGCCATCAGCAACGACATGGTCGCCCCAAGAACCGCGCCCAGCTTGGCGGGACGTCCCCTGGTCGGCACCGTCGTCAACCGTTCTTCTTCCAGAACATCCAGCCGCGGCGCGGCGCGGCTGATGCTGATGCTGAGGCCATCTCGGCACTCGAGTGCTTTCCGCCGCACCACTCGCTGGCCGGTACGCTTCGCCGGACCATGTCGACATGATTTCCACAACCCGACCAGGTGGTCTTTCCGCAGACGCGGCATTTCACAGCGCGGCACATAACTCGCCCTTCCGATTCATCAACTACGGTTCGTTCCGTCATACCATACCCCCTATGGTATATCTATGTCGTTGACTGGACGCCGTCTCGGCGGAATCGGCAGCGCGACAACCGGTATCGGAAAGGTTGGGGAGAAATGAAAGCGGTGGCCTGGCTGGGCGGCCTGCTCAAACGGTTCTGGGTGTTGACGATGGTTGTGATCGCCGTGCTGGCAGCGGCCGCCGTCGTCAGCAGACTGCGCACCTTCTTCGACACCGACAAGCCCTACATCGGCGCCGCTCTGCCTGCTGACGACATCAAACCGATCAACACCAAGCGAGTGACCTACGAGATCGTCGGGCCGCAGTACGCGTCCGGCCGGGTGAGCTACCTGGATGTCAACGGCAAGACGATCGAGGCGGGGTTCACCCCCCCGCCCTGGGCGGTGACGGGGGGCACCACCGACCCCGGCGTGCTGGCCAACGTGGTCGCACAGGGTGACTCGGCCGCACTGGGCTGCCGAATCCTGGTCGACGGCAAACTCAAGGCCGAAGATTTCGCCGAAGGCCGCGACGCCCAGGCCTTCTGCTTGGACAAAGCCGCATGAGCGCGCACGGCAAGGACAAGCGGACCGGCTTCCCACGCACCATCCGGACTCTGGCGGTTCCGATCATCCTGATCTGGGTGGCCTTTACTGCTGCGACGAATCTGCTTGTTCCCCAAGTGGAAAAGGTCGGTATGGCCAACGCCGTGTCGATGTCTCCCCAGGACGCGCCGGCGGTGATCGCCGCCAAGCGGATGGGGGAAAAATTTCAGGAGTCCACCTCCGACAGCATCGCCATGGTCGTCCTGGTCGGTGATGAACCACTCGGCGAGGATGCGCACCGGTACTACGACACCTTGGTGGCCAAGTTCGATGCCGACACCAAGCACGTGGAGCACGTCCACAACTTCTGGGGCGACCCGATCACCGCCGCCGGCGTGCAGAGCAGTGACGGCCAGGCCGCATACGTCCAGTTGAACCTCGCCGGCGACCAGGGCAGCACCGAGGGCAACCATTCGGTGGATGCCGTCCGCGAGATCATCGCCGAAACCCCACCGCCGACCGGCTTGCACGCCTATGTCACCGGCCCGGCACCGCTGACGACGGACTCGCTGGAAGCCAGCGACAGCGGCATGATCAAGATGACCGTGGTAACCATGATCGTCATCACGATCATGCTGTCCCTGGTCTACCGATCGGTCAGTACCGTGCTGCTGATTCTGGCGATCGTCGGAATCGAAATGGGCGCCTCCCGGGGTGTGGTCGCAGTGATCGGCCATCTCGGCCTGATGGACTTCTCCACCTTCTCGGTGCCCCTGATGACGGCCCTGGCGATCGCGGCGGGTACCGACTACGCGATATTCCTCATCGGCCGTTACCACGAAGCCCGCCAGAACGGTGAGGATCCTGAGTCGGCCTACTACACCGCATTCCACGGGGTGGGCCACGTCATTCTCGGCTCCGGTCTGACCATCGCCGGTGCAATGCTGACCCTGCGACTGACCCGGTTGTCCTATTTCAATTCGCTGGCCTACCCGTCGGCGATCGCACTGATCATCGTCGTCGCGGCGGCCATGACCGTAGCCCCCGCCATCCTGGTGGTGGCAAGTCGGCGCGGGCTGCTCGACCCCAAGCGGATGATGAAGACGAGGGGGTGGCGCAAGGTCGGCACGGCGACCGTCCGCTGGCCAAAGCCCATTCTTGCTGCCGCGACATCCGTTGTGCTGCTGGGCATCCTGGCCATGATCGGCTACAAAACCAGCTACGACGATCGCCGGTACATCCCGGCCGACGTGCCGGCCAACATCGGGTACACCGCAGCCGAGAAGCACTTCAGCACGGCCCGCCTCAACCCCGACATCATGACCATCGAGGCCGACCACGACATGCGCAACCCGACCGACATGATCGTGTTGGACCGAATCACCAAGGCGCTGTTCCGGATCCAGGGCATCGCGATGGTGCAGGGCATCACCCGTCCGCTGGGATCGCCGATCGCACACAGTTCGATCCCCTATCAGATCAGCATGGCCTCGGTGCCGATCACCCAGAACCTGCAATTCCTCTCCGAACGGGTCGGCGACATCCGCGGGATGTCCGACGACCTCGGCGCGCTGATCGCGTCCATGACCCAGATGCAGAACCTGATGACGCAGATGTCGGGATCGATGGACGGCACCGTCGAGTCCGCGAACGGGATGGTCGGATCCGCCAAGGGGATGGTCGGGTCCGGGCAGCGCAGCGTCGAGGATATGGCGGCCATGAAGACGACGCTCGACGAGATGCGCGACAGGGTCGCCGACTTCGACGACGCGGTGCGGCCGATTCGGAACTACTTCTACTGGGAACCGCACTGTCTGAACATCACCGTGTGCGAGGGCATCAGGGCGGCCTTCGATGCCACCGACGGCATCTCGCAGTTCAGCGACAAGATGGCGACACTGCAGACTGATGTGGGTTCCATGATCGGCGGAATGGACGAGATGGTGCGCGGCATGGAGCAGATGGTCGGCGGAATGGGCGAGATGAACGCCCTGTTCCCGCAGATGGTGTCCCAGTTCCCGCCGATGATCGCGACCGCGACCACGATGCAGGACACCCTGCAGACCATCCACAGCAGTTTCAGCGGGCTCATCACGCAGATGAAACAGATGACCGACACCGCAACCGCGATGGGCGAGGCGTTCGACGCCTCCAAGAGCGACGACTACTTCTACCTGCCGCCCGAGGTCTTCGCCAACCCGGACTTCCAGAAGGGTCTCAAGCTCTTCCTGTCGCCGGACGGCAAGGCGGCCCGGTTGATCATCACCCACGACACCAATCCGGCATCGGAAGAGGGCATCTCGGTTGTCGACGATGAGTTGACCGCCGCACACGAGGCGGTCAAGGGCACCTCGTTGGCAAGTGCGGACATCTATCTGGCCGGGACCGCGGCGACCTACCGCGATATCCAGTCCGGCGCGAAGTACGACACCATGATCGCCGCGTTCGCCGCATTGACCCTGATCTTCATCGTCATGCTGATCATCACCCGAGCCCTGGTGGCGTCGATGGTGATCGTCGGCACCGTCGTGATCTCGTTGGGGGCGGCGTTCGGCCTTTCGGTGTTCATCTTCGAGCGGATCATCGGAATCGAGCTCAACTGGATCGTGCTGGCGTTTGCGGTGATCATCCTGATGGCCGTCGGAAGTGACTACAACCTGCTGCTGGTGTCCAGATTCAAGGAGGAGATCGGCGCCGGCATCAACACCGGAATCATCCGCTCGATGGGCAGTACCGGAACAGTCGTCACCGCTGCAGGGCTGGTGTTCGCATTCACCATGGGCGCCATGATCTCCGGTGACCTGCTCAACGTCGGCCAGGGCGGTATGACGATCGGCATCGGCCTGCTGCTGGACACCCTGATCGTGCGTTCGTTGATGACGCCGTCGATCGCGGCCATCCTCGGTCCCTGGTTCTGGTGGCCGTTGAAGGTGCGGTCGCGTCCCTCGTACTCCGAGCGGATGCACCACGTGACCCGACGCAATGCGGTTTTCGAGGACATCTTCAATCCCGAACCGCCCCGGCACGATGATGGGGACGACGCCTCGGAGGGTGAGTTGGCGCCGTCCCGGGCAACCTGACCGGCGGCGCTTCCCTACCGCGTCAATCGCCATTTCCCGTCCTGACGTTGGAGCAGGCCGGCGATCTCCAACATGGCCAGCGGCCCCAGCACACTGGTCGGCGGTAGGCCGGCGGCGACGGCGATCTGGTCGGGAGTCCTGGCGCCGCGGGCCGGCAGCGCCTCGTAGACGAGTCGCTCGTCCTCGGTCAGATCGTCCAGGAGGGCCGCGGGCCGGTCTGGCTCCTCGGCGAACTCACCGGCGCGCCCGATCAGTTCGAGCACCTCATCTGCGCGGGTCACCAGTTCCGCGCCCGATCGCAGCAGAACGTGACATCCGGCCGACGACGCCGAGGTGATCGGACCGGGAACCGCGCAGACCACCCTGCCCAGCGCCCGCGCCCAGGCCGCGGTGCTGGCCGTGCCACTGCGCAACCCCGCCTCCACCACCACCGTTGCACCGGAGAGCGCTGCGACCAGTCGGTTGCGGGTCAGGAAGCGGTGCCGGGCCGGGCGTACGCCGGGCGGGTATTCGCTGACCAGCAGTCCGTTTCGGGCGATGCGGTGCAACAGGGCGGAGTGCCCCGCCGGGTACAACACGTCCACTCCCCCGGCCAGCACGGCCACCGTCATTCCCTCGGCAGCCAATGCCGCGCGGTGGGCCGCGCCGTCGATTCCGTACGCCCCGCCGGACACGATGGCCACATCCGCGTCGGCCAGACCTGTGGTGATATCGGCGGCCACATGCTCGCCGTATGCGGTGCACGCCCGGGTACCGACGATCGCGGCGGCCCGTTGGGCCACATCGTCGAGGCGCAGTGGACCGATCACCCACAGCGCCAGCGGGGCCCGCCCCTCGGGTTTGTCCCGGACCGGCGCACCGGCGAACGATGCCAATGACAGCGTCGGCCACTCGCCGTCTCCGGGTGTGAGCAGTCGTCCACCCCGTTGATAGAGGAGGTCGAGATCGTCCGCAGCGCAATCGATCTCACGGCGGGCCTCGGTTCGCCGGGCGAGGTGCTGGTCGACCTGCCCCCGACGTATCCGCTCCGCCGCCTCCACCGCCCCGGATCGGCTGACCAGTTCGGTGAGCCCCGGACACGGGACCTCAGCCACCCGGGATAGATACGCCCACGCACGCACCTCCTCTGGAATGCTCATTGCTGCGCATCCGGGCGCCGGAAGCTCAGGGCGGTGGAAACGTCGTCACGACTGGGCACTGCGCGGCCGGCCAGATCGGCCAACGTCCACGCGACCCGAGTCGCGCGGTGCACCCCGCGGATGCTCAGCACGCCACGGTCCAGTGCTGTCTTCAGCGGCGCCATCGCGGCATTTCCGAGGCGGAAACCCTTACGCAGAACGGTTCCGGTGACTTCGGCGTTGGTGGTGAATCCGTACGGCCGCCAGCGTTCTGCGGCCGCAGCCCGTGCCTGCCCCACCCTGGCCCGGACGTCGGCGCTGTGTTCGGACTCATCGGAGGCGAATGCTCCGGCCCGGACCATGTGCATCTGCACCTGCAGGTCCACCCTGTCCAGCAGTGGGCCGGACAGCTTGCCGAGGTAGCGCCGCTTATCCTGCGCCGAGCACATGCAGTCGCGGGGGTCGGTCCGCGCACACGGGCACGGGTTCGCTGCGAGCACCAATTGAAAACGGGCCGGGTAGGCGACCACCCCGTCTCGACGCGCGAGGCGGATCTCGCCGTCCTCCAACGGAGTGCGCAGTGCCTCCAGGGCACTGAGCCGGATCTCGGCGCACTCGTCGAGGAACAGCACTCCGCGATGCGCCCGACTTATCGCACCCGGTCTGGCCAGCCCGGAACCTCCGCCGACGAGCGCGGCCACGCTCGAGGAGTGGTGGGGGGCGATGAACGGCGGGCGGGTGATCAGCGGCATCCGATTGGACAGCAACCCCGCGACGGAGTGGATCGCCGTCACCTCCAGCGCCTCACCATCGGTCAAGTCGGGCAGGAGACCCGGAAGTCGTTGTGCCAGCATGGTTTTTCCGACGCCTGGCGGGCCGGTCAGCATGAGGTTGTGCGCCCCGGCGGCGGCAACCTCGACGGCGAAGCGGGCCTGGGCCTGACCGATGACGTCGCCGATATCGGCCACCGACTCAGTATGGGCGGAGGGGTTCTCCACCCGGCCCGCCAGGCCGATTCCCTCGTCGAGCCAATGATGCAGCTGACGCAGCGTCTGCGTGCCGTACACCTCTATACCCTCGACCAGACTCGCTTCGGCCAGGTTGTCGACCGGCACGACAATGGCGGGCCAGCCTTGCCGCTTGGCCGCCAGCACCGCGGGCAGTACGCCCTGGACCGGGCGCACCCGACCGTCGAGGGCCAACTCGCCGAGTAACACCGTCTTCGCGAGGCGATGCCACGGACTTTTCCGGCCCGCGGAGAGCACGGAACAAGCCAGGGCGATGTCGTATACGGACCCGGCCTTGGGCAATGTGGCCGGCGACAGCGCCAGGGTCAGCCGGGACGTCGGCCAGGTCTTGCCGCAGTTAGTGATCGCGGCCCGAACCCGGTCCCGAGACTCCTGCAGAGCGGCGTCGGGCAGCCCGACGAGATGAACGCCCGGCAACCCGGAGGTGATATCCGCCTCGATCTCGAC
>JAHBAP020000459.1 GCA_018500005.2 Mycobacterium sp.
CACCTCAAAGGGCCGAGGCCGCGGCACGTCTGCTGGGGGGCACCCGCGCCGCCGCCGAGGCCGCGGGGCTTCCCCCGCGGGGCCGGATCGTCGCCGCCGCCACAACGGCGGTCAACCCGGTGGTGATGCTGACCGCCGGCCAGTCCGCGGTTCTCGAGGCCATCGCCCGCGCCGGACTGCGGCCCGCCGACATCGACGTCTTCGAGTTCGCCGAGGCATTCGCCGCCCTGTGCCTGAAGTTCCGCCGCGAACTCGACGCTGGGCCGGACCGGATGAACCCCAACGGCGGCACCATGGCGATGGGGCACGCCTTCGGGGCGACCGGGGCGATCCTGGTGGGCAGCTGCCTGGAAGAGCTGGAACGCCGGGACGGCCGCTACGGAGTGGCGGCGGTCAGCGGGGCGGCCGGTCTCGGGGTTGCCGTTGTTGTTGAACGGCTGAGGGTTTGAGGACGCGGGTCCGTGACTGCGTTGCCGAGGGTCAAGGCCCTCTACCGCCACCCTGTGCCGTTGCAGGAGTGGCCCGCGGAAGCCGAGATCATCGAAGCGTGTGGCCCTGCGGTCATGCCGGCGCCGCGGCGCGCGGCCAAGGTGCGTCCTTGAGAACCCTGGAAATATGTGTCCACCTCGGAGCGACAACAGACTCAACGCACCCGGCGAACGCCATCTGTCGCGCAAGTTGTCGCTCGAATGCGGGCAACGTGGATATGGCAGATAAGACTGGACAGATGACCAAAACCCTTACGGCCCGCAGCGCGGTGTGAGCACCGACTCCCCCGCCCTGCTCGCCGACGACGCTGACCTGTCGACGCTGCAAGCGCAAGGCCAAGACCCCGACAAGCTGTTCACCGACTTCGCCGCCTGGGCCGAGAAAACCGGCACTCCGCTCTACCCCGCTCAGGAGGAGGCGCTGATCGAACTGCTCGGCGGCGCGAACGTCATCCTGGCCACCCCGACCGGTTCCGGGAAATCATTGGTGGCCACCGGCGCGCAGTACGCCGCCCTGGCGGCCGGACGCCGTAGTTACTACACCGCGCCGATCAAGGCGTTGGTGAGCGAGAAGTTCTTCGCGCTGTGCGCGATCTTCGGGCCCACCAACGTCGGCATGCTCACCGGCGACGCCGCGGTCAACGCCGGGGCGCCGATCTTCCCCCGCACCGCCGAGGTGCTGGCCAATATTGCGCTGCGGGACGGCGGCCCGGAAAGCACAGACGCCGATATCGGCTTGGTCGTGATGGACGAGTTCCATTTCTACGGCGACCCCGAACGCGGGTGGGCCTGGCAGGTGCCACTGCTGGAGTTGCCGAAGGCCCAGTTCCTGCTCATGTCGGCCACCCTCGGCGATGTGACGTTCCTGCGCGAGGACCTCACCCGGCGCACCGGCCGTCCCACCGCACTCGTCGCAAACGCCGAACGCCCTGTGCCACTGTACTTCTCGTACGCCACGACCCCCATGCACGAGACCATCGCCGAACTCCTCGACACCGGCCAGTCCCCGGTCTACGTGGTGCACTTCACCCAGCAGTCCGCGCTGGAGCGGGCGCAGGCGCTGATGAGCGTCAACGTGTGCACCAAGGACGAGAAGGCGGCGATCGCCGAGCTGATCGGCGGCTTCCGCTTCACAACGAAATTCGGGTCGACGCTGTCGCGGCTGGTACGTCACGGCATCGGGGTGCACCACGCCGGGATGCTGCCCAAGTACCGGCGGCTTGTCGAGCAACTCGCCCAGGCCGGTCTGCTGAAGGTCATCTGCGGCACCGACACCCTCGGGGTCGGCATCAACGTGCCGATCCGCACCGTCGTCTTCTCGGCGCTGTCGAAGTACGACGGCACCCGCAGCCGGCTGGTCAATGCGCGGGAGTTCCACCAGATCGCCGGCCGCGCGGGCCGGGCCGGCTACGACACCGCCGGCACCGTCATCGTCCAGGCCCCCGACCACGAGGTGGAGAACCTCAAGCAGTTCGCCAAGGTCGCCGACGACCCTAAGAAGCGCCGGAAGCTTGTGCGCCGCAAGGCCCCCGAGGGCATGGTTCCATGGGGCGAGAACACCATGAACCGGCTCGTGGAGGCCGCCCCGGAACCGTTGACCTCCAACATGAAAGTCTCCACGGCGATGATCCTCGATGTCGTCGACCGCCCGGGCGACCCGTTCGCCGCGATGCGCCGGCTGCTCACCGACAACCACGAGCCCCGCAAGCGCCAGTTGCGCCACATCCGCGAGGCGGTCGGTATCGCGCGCTCGCTGCTGCAGGCCGGGGTGATCCAACGCCTCGCCGAACCCGAGCCTGACGGCCGGCGCTACCGGCTGACGGTGGACCTGCCGGCCGACTTCGCCCTCAACCAGCCGCTGTCCACGTTCGCCCTAGCCGCGATCGAGGCGCTGGATCCGGCATCGGAAACCTTTGCCCTGGATGTGGTTTCGGTGATCGAGGCGACGTGCGAGGATCCCCGGCCGATCCTGGCAGCACAGCTGAAGAAGGCCCGCAGCGAGGCGGTGGCAGCGATGAAGGCCGAGGGCATCGAGTACGACGAGCGGATCGCGCTGCTGGATGACGTCTCCTACCCCAAGCCGCTCGCGGAACTGCTGCAGCACACCTACTCGGTCTACCTGCAGAGCAACCCGTGGGCCGCCGACGGCCAGCTGTCACCGAAGTCGGTGGTACGCGAAATGTGGGAAAAGGCGATGACCTTCCGGGAGTATGTCAGTGTCTACGGACTGGTGCGCTCGGAGGGGATGGTGCTGCGCTACCTCTCCGATGCGTTCAAGGCGCTGCGCTCCGGCGTGCCGAGCACCGCCCGGACCGAAGAACTCACCGACCTGGTCGAGTGGCTCGGCGAGTTGGTTCGCCAGGTCGACTCCAGCCTGCTCGACGAGTGGGAACAGCTCACCGGCCCCGATCAGCCGCAGACAGTGCCGGCTGCGATGCCGGCCCGGCCACGACCGTTGACCGGCAACGAGCGGGCGTTCATTGCGATGATCCGTAACGCCCTGTTCCGGCGGGTCGAGCTGTTCGCGCGGCGGCGCTGGGATGCGTTGGGCGAGTTGGACGGTGTATCCGGCTGGCCGGCTGCCCGCTGGGAGGAGGTGATCGAGGATTACTTCGCCGAGCACGACGACGTGGGCTTGAGCGCCGACGCCCGCGGGCCCGCCCTGCTCATCATCGACCGCAGGCCCGGGATGTGGCGGGTGCGGCAGATCCTCGACGACCCGGCTGGTGACCACGACTGGGGATTCGAGGTGGAGGTGGATCTCGAAGCCTCTGACGCCGACGGGGCAGCGGTGCTGCGGGTGATCGACGCGGGCCGTCTGGACTGAACGGCACGACTCAGAGGGATTCTCGGCTACCTTTCCAGCCGCTCCGAGCGCGCAGTGGTCGAACGCCCCAACGCCGCCACCTCGGCATCCATCTTCGGAAGAATCGACGGCACAAGCGATTTGACCGGCTTCTCTCCCACCGGGGTGGATAGCACCGGACGCAACCAGCGGAATAGCCCGACCCATCCGGGGACGTTCACCCGCCGTTTGCGACTCTCGATACCTTTGACGAAGGCCTGCCCGCACTTGGACACATCAGTCGTTTTGCTCAGCGGGTAGGGCAGTTTCGCGATCATCTCGGTGAAGCTGCTCAGGTCCTTGTGGGCGTCCTGCACCATCGGGGTGTCGATCCAAGACATGTGCGCCGAGCCGACGTCGACCCCATGGTGGGCGACCTCCAGGCGCAACGCATTGGCGAAGTGCTCCACTCCGGCTTTGGAGGCGTGGTAGGCCGCCAAGCCCGGTGCTGCGGTGTAGGCCGCGAACGAGGACACGACCAGCACGTAGCCGCGGCGCTCGATCACCGAGGGCAGGGTGGCGCGCACGGTGTGGAACACCCCGAGCACATTGATGTCCAGCAGGCGCTTGAAAGCCTCGGGATCGACCTGCAGCAGCGACCCGTAGGACCCGATTCCCGCGTTGGCGACCACGACGTCGATACCACCGAAACGCTCGATCGCCTGCCGGGCCACCGCCTGCATGGCGTCCAGATCCCGGACGTCGGCCACCGCGGTCAGCACGTGGTCATCGCCGAGTTCGGCGGCCAGCGCCGCCAGTGGCTCGGCGTCGATGTCGGTCAGAACCAGCTCGGCGCCCTTGCGCCGCAGCCGGCGGGCGACGTCAGCGCCGACTCCCCCGGCTCCCCCGGTGATGAACACGACCTTTCCGTTCACAGCGCCCATGGACGCAAGTTACCCCAGCGGGGACCGGATCGGTCGACGGGAACCCAGTAGGCTGGGCGGCGTGAAGATCCTGCTCGGAGCCGCGGCATGGGCACTGCTGATCGGCGGCGGTGCGTACGTGACCGCCGCGCCGGCGGCGGCCTGCCCCTACGGAACGACGGCCAGTGACTTCTCCGGGGTTTGTGTCAGCAGCGGCAACGGCAGCGCGGGTGTGCCCGTGGCGCCGGCGCAGTCCGGGGCGGTGTTCGGCGGTGGCCCCAACGAGTTACCCACCGTCGACGGAATCCCTTGCACACCCTGGCAGCTCGGTACCTGCATCGGTTTGGCCGAGAGCGCCCGTTGAGAACAGCCTCGCGCCGGACCGCCTAGAGCAGACCCTTGAGGGCCTCGCGGGTATCGGCGATCTCTTTCGGAGTCGCACCGAATTCCACCGCAGCGAAATCGGTGACACCGATCCCGGCCAGGGCGCCGATGCGTTCCTGTAC
>JAHBAP020000073.1 GCA_018500005.2 Mycobacterium sp.
GAAGACAACCCAGCAGGGCGTCAGTCAGTGCGAGGGTCACCACCAGCAGCGGACGGGCCAGTCCATCATCAACCCATCCGGTTGAACACCATCAATGTCAGTGTGTCGCGGTAGCGTCACGCGGACTAGAACAGGCTCGGGGGGAAGTTCACAGTGGGGGATTCAGAAGACGTTGCTCGCCTGCTCGATCATGTCAAGGCGAAAGGCATCGAAATGCGGGCAGTGCCCGGTGGCTGGCCCGGCAATGTCGAGTTGTCGTTGATCGACGCGGTGCTATCCCTCCGGGCCCGATACGGGGTGTCGGCTGACACCGGTGTCCGGGGCGCGATCCAGCGCTATAAGCATGACGTGGGCGGGGCAAGCTGGGACGATTTGAGAAGGCTTGCCCAAGTCGATCCGGCCCGACTCGAACACGTGCTGAACAACCGGCAAAAGACCGGCGGGGTGCCGAAGGCGCAAGCGATCGTCGCTGCGGCCGGCAGACTTGCCGACGTAGGGGTCATCTCATCACATGACGTTGACCGCGACTCTCTTCCGCAGCGGAGAGCATATTGCGGCACAAAGGGTCTCGGACCTGTCACCTGGCAATACTTTCTGATGTTGGTCGGTCACGATGGCGTTAAAGCCGACACTCTTCTGACTCGCTTCGTCGAGGAAGCGATCGGCCGAAAAGCCGATACCGACACGGTGACTCGACTCGTTACCGAGGCCGCGAAGCGACTCGATGTTCCGGCTGCCGCGCTTGATCACTCGATATGGCGCAACATGAGTACGCCACGTCGCGACTGAGGGGACTACCAATGGCATCTGATTTCGAATACACCGGGGATGAAAACCACCAGGCCGGTTTCCGTGACAAGACCACAGGCATGCAGCACTGGGTCCCGAACTTCGACGGCGGACCGGTCGAGCTTTTGGACGGCGACGAAGTCGTGATCACATCAAGCGGACAGCGGGTCATCTGGTCGATCCGAGAGCAGCGGCAAGTTGGTTATGCCTAACGAACTCCGATCCAACTGCTGCTGATCAATGAACCGGGGGGTTTGTCGTGTTCCACCTATACACCGACGACGCGCGGCGCGTGTTGTCAGTTGCTCAACGGCATGCCAAGAGACTTCACCGCGAGGCCGTAGGCATCGAGCACCTGCTGCTTGCCCTGATTGAGTACGGGCGGGGCCCCGCCGAAGAGGCATTTTTTGCGCTCGACATCACTCCTGGCGAGGCATGGACGCAGTTCGAGTCCCTAGCTGGTGGACCGCCTGTAGATCCCGGCGCCGACGATTCTCCGATGTCTCTGCCCTACACACCGGGCGCAAGTCACGCATTAGGGCTGATGCTGGAAGAGAAGCGCCGCATGGGGCACGACTACCTCGGGGCCGAACACCTGCTTCTTGCAGTGCTGAGGCACATCGACAACTCGTGGGCAGAACCCGAGCCAGCCGCTGACCTCCTGGAACGGTTAGGGGTTGATCTCCGCAAACTACGCCAGGAAGTCCTTTGCCGAGTCTCGACTGAACCGGAACGGCGCAGAGTGCAGGGCCAGCGGATTCCGTGACTCGATCCGGTGCGTCAGATTTCCTGATGGACAGAACATTAGACGGAATCCAGAGGTTTCGACGATGACCCCAGCGCAGTGGATGACGGTCGCCCAGGCCGCGGAGTTTTGCAAAGTCGACTACCAGGAGATCTATCACCGAAGGCTGTCGCAGCTTGAGTTCCGTCGGATTGGCACCCGACTCGGCTCTTCACCTTTCGGGCGTCTGATCCGCATCGAACTTGCTTCGCTGCAGAGGTCGATGGGCCAACCTGAGACGCCAACTGAAGCCCTGCCGCGCTGGGTCACTATCAAGCAAGCAGCCGCCTATTACCAAATAAGTACGCATCTCGTCAGAACCCTGATTGCGCACGAGCAATTGGACGCCCGTCGGATTGGCGATTCCAGAACTCTGCGCGTCGACCGAGATTCGCTGCTGGATCTAGGGAAGTGGAGAAGGTGGGAGCCCTCGTGACACGGCGCTACATCACCATCGCAGAGGCTGCAGAATATTTGCAGATCAGTGCGCATACGGTTCGTCGGCTGATTCGTGATGGCGAACTGAACGGCTACCGGATCGGCCAGGCAGGTCGGCTTATCCGGGTTGACCTGAATGAGATCGACGGGCAACTGATGCGGCCGATCAACGAGCCGCCACGTCGCCGGAAGAGGCGAACTTGATGGCCGGCGCTCCAGATGCGGTCAAACCCATGGCCTGCTGCGCCGACTGCGGCCACTTCGCGACTGTTCATCACGGAGGCGGGGGAGGGAAGCCCGGCGGGTCTTCATGCGCGTCACCGGATTGCGAATGTCGACGATTCATCCAGGGCGACGATGCACGAAATGCCTTCGATGAGGACTATCTGCGACCAGCCGAGGCGGCTCAACTGATCGAAGTATCCGTTCACACCCTGAGTTATTGGCGCCAGAGCAGCCGGGGGCCCAAGCCCACAAAGGTCGGATCGCGAGTCTTGTATCAGCGCAAAGAGATCGAGCGTTGGTTCGCGACGCTCGATGGGCATTTCAGTAGCAGCGAAAGAGGAAGCAAGGGGTGGTCAGTGGAGGCCCGGCAGACGACGTCGGCGTGGTTAGAGAAGGCTATCGAGGCGGCAAGCCGAATCGAGCCGGCCCATACGTCGCCCTGGAAGCTCGCGAGCACCTATGCGTTGCTCGCCATCGCCGCGAGTTTGGGAAGCGTGCGTCAATCTACGTTGGAATCATTAGGAACTTCAGTCCGGATGACTTCGAGCACGTCGCCGAATAGTGAGTTACTGACTACGGCCGATGTGTCGGCAATGACGAGGATTTCCGTTGCCACGCTGCGGTATTGGCGGCACGCGGGCGGGGTAGCAGGTCCGCCTTCGGTCAAGCTAGGCCGCAGGGTGATGTACCGCCGAGAAGAGGTTGAGAAATGGCTTAGGGAGGCGAAGTGACAACACCCGTCGAAAAGAAGCTGCCGGGCAAGCCGATTCCCCGGGAGGAATTGGTCGCCGAATGGCGAGAGCTGCAGCACCGCAATTTGTTGAAGGGCGTCCTGGCATCCTTCATGTTCGACGTCTACTACTCCACCCCCGACAAGACCTACCAGTGGCGGGTTGAGTTCGACTGCGGTTGCGTGCGCGACATCTTGACCCGCGACCGCAAAGGAATCCCGGCCGACGACCCGGCCGCTTTGGGGGAGTTAGCCGATTCTTACCACTTCGGGCTCGTCAGACCATCGGACCGGGAGAAGCAGGAACAGAAGGAGTACTACGACAACCAAGCTCTGGTGGCCGCAAGAGCGAAATTCAAAGGCGAGGAGCCGCCACCGGAGCCACGGCGTCCGTTGGTGAGCGGTGAGGAACGGCTGCCGAATGGACATTTTCTCTGCCACAGCCCGGACTGCGTGAGATACCAGCAGGGCGGTCCTGTGCGCGACGTCGTCTCGTGGATCCGGCGCCGCGACAATCTGCATGTCCGCGAACCATTGGTCATCGACGGCAAGAAGCTGCGGGGAGAAGTACAAGAGGCGGTCTGGGACGTCCTGCTTAGTTGTGATCATTTCAGCCACCAGACAGCCGAGCCCGACTGGGACCCCAAAGAAGGGCCCCGCCACCAGAAGGGCAAGAAGTGGCGGGGACTGGACGACATGCTGGAAGTTGTCGCCCAAGGAGATCCCGACAAGGAGAACTACTGGCGGCGGATCTACGCTGAGGACCATCCCGAACCGGCGCCGTTCGTCTACTGCTACACCTGTTCGCGCATCCGCTTCGTCGTCGCGTACCAGCGGATCGGATGGTTGGAGCCGAAGCCCAAGCCGGCCAAGCCGAAGCAGTCGCCTCGGAAGGCGCTGGAGCGTCGGTTGAAGAGGCTGGAGACGGAAGCCGCGGACTTGAGGATGCAACTCGAGGGTCTGGCTGACGACGATTAGTGATTAGCAGCGATAAGGCCGCACCTCAGGAATTTCGGCACCTGCCTTCTCGATTGTTGCTCCCACGCCCCAAGAGAGAAGTACTGACTTCCCGTGGCATGTCGTGTGTGTGTAATCCTGAGCCGGCCGTGCGGGAAGAATTGACCGGACCCTATGGATTGTTCCACCGCGCGAGAGCGTCAGTGGTCAACTGCTTCGGGGAGAAGTCCACCGTTCGGTTGGGAGCGCCCCGTTTGTCTGTTCAGAGGTGAATCAGACCCGCGATGACGGTCGTCTCCGCGTCCCGGGAAGTTCCAGGGGGTCACGGTTCCCCTGTGCGTGTACTACGAGGGAATGCAGCGGGCTTCGGGCGATGACGACGATCAGTCGTGTGAGCGCTGGTCGTATCAGGAGGTAGCCGGCGACGCTGACGACGGCTCCGAGTGCGTAGCCGGCGAGGACATCCTGAGGGTAGTGCGCGCCGACGTAGATGCGCGCGAATCCCATTGCCGCCGATGCCAATGTGGCAACCAAACCGAGGCGTCGATGCACCAGCCAAAGGCCGATGGTCGCGGCCCCTGCCATGACGGCGTGGTCGCTGGGGAATCCGGGGTCGGTGTTGCAGTGCAACACGACGATATCGTGCAGGGCATTGCACGGTCGAACCTCGCCCACGGCGTCGGCGATCGGCTGGTTGATCGCTAACGCAGCGAGCACCCCGAACGGCGCCCACAGCGCAGCCGCCATGCGACCAGATTCGACCGCGCTGCGGGCCATCCACCATCCGGCCAGCATCAGCAGCGCGAACAGGACGGTCCCGTAGTTGGCGTAGCCGGCCACGATCGGTTGGAGCCAGGGAGTATCGCGGGCGAAGTCATTGATGGCGTGGAAGATTCGCGTGTCCGTATCCATGGCTGCCTTTCCGGTTCCTTGCGAACCTTGTCATACGCGGATGGAGCTGCGACTCCCCAGGCGACGGGCCGAGCTTTTGCGGTCCCGTGCGCGACCGGGTGGGCCGCACCCGGACATGACCTGATGGGTCATGAACGTCTGGGTGCGGCCCTGATCCGGCTTACCTGTTCAGCGGGTGGTTTGTGCCGGCGGGGTGTTCGCCGGTGGCGTGGACACCGCAACACTGGGCGTTGGCGCGGTCATCGCGGGTGTCTTGGCGGCGGGTTTGGATTCCTCCGGTTGGGTGTTGGCCGGCGCTTCTTTCTGGGGTGCCTCTTGTTGGTTGGCGTCCTCCTCGGCGTCGTCGCTCTCGGATTTGTCGGCCTTGCCCGATTGGGCCGTGCCTGCCTCGTGTTCGCTATGGGATTCCTGTTGGTCGCCAAAGGTTTTCCCGGCTACAAGGCCGCCGACGAAGATCCCCCCGCCGAGCAGCAGGGCGGCCGCGGCGATGCCGACCCAGGTCCACGGCCGGGTCAGGGC
>JAHBAP020000590.1 GCA_018500005.2 Mycobacterium sp.
CTGCTCGTACTGGTGGTCGGCACCTACACCTTGCTGACCTTCGACCCCAACATCACGTAACCGTTCAGGGAGATCGCCCGAATGATTCAGGTGCACAAGTACGACGTCGTCATCGTCGGTGCCGGTGGCGCCGGGATGCGTGCCGCCGTGGAAGCCGGCCCGCGGGTTCGCACCGCGGTGCTGACCAAGCTCTACCCGACCCGCAGCCACACCGGTGCCGCGCAGGGCGGGATGTGCGCCGCGCTCGCTAATGTCGAAGAGGACAACTGGGAGTGGCACACCTTCGACACCGTCAAGGGCGGTGACTATCTCGCCGACCAGGACGCCGTCGAGATCATGTGCAAGGAGGCCATCGACGCGGTCCTCGACCTCGAGAAGATGGGCATGCCGTTCAACCGCACCCCGGAAGGACGGATCGACCAGCGGCGGTTCGGCGGCCACACCCGCGACCACGGCAAGGCCCCGGTGCGCCGGGCCTGCTACGCCGCCGACCGCACCGGCCACATGATCCTGCAGACCCTGTATCAGAACTGCGTCAAGCACGACGTCGAGTTCTTCAACGAGTTCTACGCCCTCGACCTGGTCCTCACCGAGACCCCCCGCGGCCCGGTGGCCACCGGGGTGGTTGCCTACGAACTGGCCACCGGTGACATCCACGTATTCCACGCCAAGGCCATCGTGCTGGCCACCGGCGGTTCGGGACGGATGTACAAGACCACCTCCAACGCGCACACCCTGACCGGCGACGGCCTCGGCATCGTCTTCCGCAAGGGACTCCCCCTGGAGGACATGGAGTTCCACCAGTTCCATCCCACGGGGTTGGCCGGGCTTGGAATCCTCATCTCCGAAGCGGTTCGCGGCGAAGGCGGGCGTCTGCTCAACGGCGAGGGCGAGCGGTTCATGGAGCGCTACGCACCGACGATCGTGGATCTCGCACCGCGCGACATAGTCGCCCGCTCTATGGTTCTGGAAGTCCTCGAGGGCCGTGGTGCCGGACCGCACAAGGACTACGTCTACATCGACGTTCGCCACCTCGGCGAGGATGTGCTCGAGGCGAAACTGCCCGATATCACCGAGTTCTCCCGCACCTACCTCGGCGTCGACCCGGTCAAGGAACTGGTGCCGGTCTACCCCACCTGCCACTACGTCATGGGTGGCATCCCGACCACGGTGATCGGCCAGGTGTTGCGGGACAACACCAATGTGGTGCCCGGCCTCTACGCAGCCGGCGAGTGTGCTTGCGTCTCGGTGCACGGCGCCAACCGCCTGGGCACCAACTCCCTGTTGGACATCAACGTCTTCGGGCGCCGCGCCGGCCTGTCCGCCGCCTACTACGCCCTGGGCAATCCGCGCACCGACCTGCCCGACGACCCGGCCGACATGGTGGTCAACTGGGTCGCCGACATCCTCTCCGAGCACGGCGACGAACGGGTCGCCGACATCCGCGGTGAACTGCAGCAGTCGATGGACAACAACGCAGCGGTGTTCCGCACCGAGGAGACGCTCAAGCAGGCACTGGCCGACATCCACGCCCTCAAGGAGCGCTACTCGCGAATCACGGTGCACGACAAGGGAAAGCGCTACAACAGCGATCTGCTCGAAGCCATCGAACTGGGCTTCCTGCTGGAACTGGCCGAAGTCACCGTGGCCAGCGCGCTGAACCGCAAGGAGTCCCGTGGCGGACACGCCCGCGAGGACTACCCCAACCGAGACGACACCAACTACATGCGGCACACCATGGCCTACAAAGAGGGCAAGGACCTTCTGAGTGACATCAGGCTGGACTACAAGCCGGTGGTGCAGACCCGCTACGAGCCGATGGAGCGGAAGTACTGATATGACAGCCCCCGTTCCACCCGGGTCGACAATGGTCACCCTCAAGATCGCCCGCTTCGACCCGGAGAACCCGGACCGCTACGACGACACCGGCGGCTGGCAGAGTTTCCGGGTTCCCTGCCTGCCCTCGGACCGGCTACTCAATCTGCTCATCTACGTCAAGAGCTATCTGGACGGCACGCTCACCTTCCGGCGGTCCTGCGCCCACGGGGTGTGCGGATCGGATGCCATGCGGGTCAACGGTGTCAACCGGTTGGCCTGCAAGGTGCTGATGCGGGATCTGCTGCCCAAGAAGGAAGGCAGCAAGCCGGTGACCATCACCATCGAGCCGATCCGCGGCCTGCCGGTGGAGAAGGACCTCGTCGTCGACATGGAACCATTCTTCGACGCCTACCGGGCCGTCAAGCCCTACCTGATCACCACCGGCAACCCGCCCACCCGGGAACGGATCCAAAGCCAGACCGACCGGGCCCGCTACGACGACACGACTAAATGCATCCTGTGCGCCTGTTGCACCACCAGTTGCCCGGTGTTCTGGAATGAGGGCAGCTATTTCGGTCCGGCGGCGATCGTCAACGCCCACCGGTTCATCTTCGACAGCCGCGACGAGGGCGCCGCCGAACGGTTGGAGATCCTCAACGAGGTCGACGGGGTCTGGCGCTGCCGCACGACGTTCAACTGCACCGACGCTTGCCCGCGCGGTATCGAGGTCACCAAGGCGATCCAAGAGGTCAAGCGCGCGTTGATGTTCACGAGGTGACCTTCGCGAGTTGCCGCGCGGATTGGGCGCGGTGACCGTACGCTCGGACCCCATGAGCAAGGGCGAACTCACCCTGGAACCGGCAGGGCCCGCACACGGCGCAGTCGACAGCAAAGGCCTCAAGGGCGGCGCCCTTGGCCTGCTCTCCAGCGTGGTCGTCGGTATGGCCTCCACCGCGCCGGCCTACTCGCTGGCCGCCAGCCTCGGCTTGATCATCGCCAGTGGCGGCGCCCTGTTGGCCGGGGTCAAGGCTCCGGCGATCATCCTGCTGGCCTTCATCCCGATGTGGATGATCGCGGTGGCTTACCAGGAACTGAACAAGGCCGAGCCGGACTGCGGCACCACCTTCACCTGGGCGTCCCGAGCGTTCGGCCCGCTGGTCGGCTGGATGGGCGGCTGGGGCATCATCGCAGCCGACGTCATCGTGATGGCCAACCTGGCCCAGATTGCCGGGTCGTACTCGTTCACCCTCGTCGGCGCGTCCGAACTGGCCGCCAGCACATTCTGGTCGACGGTCGCGGGCATCATCTGGATCGCCGTGATGACCTACATCTGTTATCGGGGCATCGAAGTGTCGGCGCGACTGCAGTACGCGCTCTTGGGGATTGAGCTCGTAGTGCTCATCGCATTCGCCGCGGTGGCCCTGTTCAAGGTCTACACCAACACCGCCGAGCCGTACTCCATCAAGCCGGCCCTGGACTGGTTCTGGCCGGCCGGACTGGACTTCTCCACGGTGATCGCCCCGGCCCTGCTGACCGCCCTGTTCATCTACTGGGGTTGGGATACCGCAGTGGCCTGCAACGAGGAGTCCGACGACCCGGGCACCACCCCGGGCCGCGCCGCGGTCATCTCGACTTTCCTGCTGCTGGCCACCTACGCGACCGTGTCGGAGGCGACGCTCGCCTTCGCCGGCGTCGGCGAGGAGGGTGTCGGCCTGGGC
>JAHBAP020000563.1 GCA_018500005.2 Mycobacterium sp.
GGCAACCACATCGAAATGAGGCCGACGCCGGACGCGGCGGCATCTTCCATCCCACCAACGGTTGATCCCCGAAACACCGCTTTTCCTGGAAGGAACCAGATGGCCACACCAAAAGAGCCTGGTCGCCTGTTGAATTCGTCGCTGGTGGCGAAGATTTCACGCATAAATGGCAAGGCACACACATGGATCTATCGCCAGACCGGCGGCCGAGTCGGCGGTAACTTGCGACTCGGCGCCGGCTTCCGAAAGCCGGTACCGACCCTGCTGCTCGAACACCTCGGCCGCAAGTCCGGCAAGACCTTCGTCACGCCTCTGGTGTATATCACCGACCACAGCGACGTGATCATCGTTGCATCTGCCGCCGGACGGACGGAAAACCCGCAGTGGTATCGCAATCTGCTCGCACATCCCGATGTCCACATTCAGATCGGGCCTGATCGCCGGGCAGTCAAAGCCGTCATCGCCAGCGAGGCGGAACGGACGCGTCTATGGCCGCGCCTGGTCGACGCCTACGCAGACTTCGACTCATACCAAGGCAAAACCGAGCGCGAGATTCCGGTGATCATCCTGCAACCGCGTCTAGAAAACCCTCTGAACTGAGGAAGCGCTTCAGATCGCAACGAGAGTGTACGTAAGGCGACGCGAACCCACTTGGTGAAACTCTCTGGTCCTGACGACACTCAAGACATACGCCGACACATTTCGCTAGGCTGCCGCCAGCCACTCGAACCCGCCACTTTCCCGATACAAACGTCCGTGGATTCGCATGGATCGGTCTAGATCGGGGCACCCTTTCGGGAACGAATTGCCTGCTAGAGGCACATCCGCGGAGACTCGCATAGACCCTGGGATACCGTCGAATATGTCAGAAGGTTAGGGGTTCGAATCCCTTCGGGCGCACTTTCTACCAGCGAGAATCCCTCAGAGTTCCGGCTGTGAGCACCGCGGAATCCGCTACTTTCAGTTGGCGAACTCTCTTCCCGGCCGGAACACTCCGCTATGTCTTCAAAGCTTGGTCGATGAGGACCTGCGCGGCCAGTTCGTCCCTGGGCTCTGTCCGCATCGAAATCCCTGCTGGGAGAGAGATTCGCGCGGGCGCGGCTGATCCTTGACACCACCGTCAGGAGTGCTTCCAGTGCCCGGAATCGGTGCTATCACTTATCGCCATTCTGATAGCATTTCGGGATGAAGCAACTGCTGCTCCGAATCCCGGAGAATCTTCATGGCCGGTTGATGGCGCGCGCTGTGCGCGAGGGCCGCAGCCTCAACGCGGTGGCCACCGACATCCTTGACGGTGCGGCCGATGCAGATGGCGCTGACCGAGGGTCGCAGGTGCGTGCTGCCGCCGCGGCAGCGGGAACCCTGCACCGCGGCGAGGCTCGGCGGGTGCGGCCCGAACGTCGGGATCGCATCATCGCGACGACCCGAGGCCTCGGACCTCAGATCGACAAGGCGCTGGACGATGAACGTGACCGGCCATGATCGCCTACGTGGACTCGTCAGTGCTAGCCCGCGCCTACCTCGCCGACGAGGCCGGACATGATCGGGCCGTCGCCCTGATGGCTGATCCGGCGGTCGCCCTGGTTACCGGCAGCTGGACCCGAGTCGAGGTATCCGGTGCCCTGGTCCGTGCGGCGCGGCGGGGCCGGGCCGACGAGAAGGGACTGTTGGCCTTACTCGACAGTGACCTGGCTGGGCCGGTGATCGTGCTGGCCGCTGCACAGGAGCACGTCGAACGCCACGCGCTGGAGCTGGTACGCCGTTACGCGCTGCGGGCGATGGATGCTTGGCACCTCGCGGTCGCGACGGTCGCCATCCCGCCGCTGCTCAACCCCGGGGAGCCGAAGGCGTTCGCCTCCCGCGACGCCGCACAACTCAGCGTCGCCGAGGCGCTGGGATTCGTGCCGATCTGACCGTCGCGCTTACCCAATGCCGCATTGCTGATCGGGCTCTCAATCGTCCGGGTCTCTGCTGACTGGGCTGGGCCAGAGCAAGCGGCAGCCCGGCGGGACCGCCGCGTCTGGACCGTGGGCGGCGGCGAGCATCGCGTCCACCGCGACCACCTCATGTCCGGCAGCCCGCAGAGCGAGGTCGATCCGGCTTCCGATGAACCCGGCGGCGCCGGTGAGTAGCACCCTCACGGCAGATCGAAAGGCAGCTCGACGCCCGCGTGTGCCAGGCAGTGGGTGCAGACGCGTTCGGAGGCGACCCGGTCGATTGCGTTGTGGACCAGCTCCTTGAAAGGCCCGATATTGCGTTCGAATTCGGCGAACACGTCGACCGCTCGCACGCCCGTGCCGAGGGCCAAGCCCGCATCGACATCGGTTACCAAAGCTATTGCTGCGTAACACATCTCCAGTTCGCGGGCCAGGACCGCTTCCGGGTATCCGGTCATGTTCACCAGGCTGAAGCCCTGTCGGGCGAACCACTGGCTCTCGGCTCTGGTTGAGAAGCGCGGACCCTGGATCACCACCATCGTTCCGCCGTCGACCACTCCAGGAGCTTCAGTGGCGACCGCGCGCAGATGGGGGCAGTACGGGTCGGCGAACTCCACATGGATGCCGCCGGAGTCGAAATAGGTATCCGCTCTCCCGCGGGTGCGATCGACAAGCTGGTCGGGGACCACGATCGAGCCCGGGCCCAACTCTGCGCTGAGACTGCCCACCGCACACGGGCCGAACACCCTGCGCACGCCGAGAGCACGCAACGCCCACATGTTGGCGCGATAGGGAACCGTATGGGGGGAGTATTCGTGGCTGAGCCCATGGCGGGGCAGAAACGCCACCTCGTGGCAGCCCACCCGGCCGACGGTAATGGGGGCGCTCGGCTCTCCGTAGGGGGTCTCGACGACGATGCTGCGTGCGTCTGAGCCGAAGAAGGTATAGAAGCCGCTACCACCGATCACACCGATCACCGCAATATTGTGGGCCACCGCCGCATCGGTTGCTGACGGATGTCGGCCCGTGTCCCTCAGTCGGCGGAGAGGCGTCTGGGGGTGCCCCGAGCCCCGACTGACACTCTTTCCTCGTTCTGGGAAAGCGCCGGGCACCCGGGCTGATCGCACTACGGAGGTATCCCCGCTAGCACCCCGGCGTCTATATCCGGTCGTTCTACTTCTACGACCCCGACGGCATCATGCTGGAATTCGCCTGCTGGACCAAAGAGTTCCACGCGGATGGGGCGACGCTGGCGCCTGGGACCGGCGCCGATCGGCATCCCCGGCCAGGGCGGCGGTCCCGCTGTTGATGCTCTGCGCGACACCTTCCGGGCGAGCCCGCCATCCGCTCAAGCGTCAGCGCACCGGTGCCCAGGCGTCCCAGGCGTTGCCGAAATCCAGGGTGTACCGCTGGATGGGCACACTGGCCACGAGACGACGGAATTCCGCGCCCTCGCCCCACGAGGCGGACACCAGGAAGTCGTAGTTCCGCCAGGACAGGAAGTAGGACTCCGGGATCGGCTGCCCCTCGTTCTCCGGAGCCAACACCGAGACGGTCAGCATTGCGATCGCGGCGGTGGCGCGCAGCCACAACCGACCGTTGGCGATGACGAACATCGATACGCCCTCGGCCGGCGGAACCACCTGGCAGCCTGCCGGCATCTCGGCTTCATCGACGTGCAGGTACCGGTGGACGGCGAACATCAAGTCGGCGATGTCGGGACGTCCGTCGGGTTGGTCGCTGGGAATCGGCAGGGGGAATCGGGAGCCGACGAAGTCGATGTCGCCGGCCGCCATCGCGGCGAAGATGTCCACGTCGTCCCGCAGGGTCTGGCGGAATGCCGCGCCCTCGTCCAAGGCCGGATACCGCTTGTCGGCGGTCTTGTTCAGTGCTTCGGTGGCATGCCACAGCGCCGGGCGCCACTCCTGGCGGCTCCAGTGATCCAGGCCGCTGCGTACTTCGTCCCCGACGGTCATGGTTGCTGACCCTAGGCGATGGTGAGTCCGCCGTCGACGACGACCGTCTGTCCGGTGACATATCCCCCGGCCGGTGAGGCCAGCCAGACCGCGGTGGCGGCCAGTTCGGCGGCCTCGCCCAACCGGCCCATCACGATCCGCGGCATCAGCGAATCGAGGTAGCCGGGTTTGAGGTCGTCGGTCATCTCGCTGGCGAAAAATCCCGGCGCCAGCGCGTTGACCCGGATTCCTTTGCGGCCGCTCCACTGCTGGGCCAGGTCGCGGGTCAGTCCGATCACGCCGGCCTTGGAGGCGCTGTAGGCGGCCTGCGGAAGCCCGGCCGTGGTCAGGCCCAGCACGCTGGCGATGTTGATGATCGAACTGCCCGGCGCCATGACGCGCCCGCAGGCCTGGGCCATCCAGTACGAGCCGTTGAGGTTGACGTCGACGACCGAGCGGAACTCCTCGGCGGTCTCCCGGGTGGCCGGGACTGCGGTGCCCACCCCGGCGTTGTTGATCAGGACATCGACGCGTCCGAACTCGGCGACAGCGGCGTCCACCAACTCCTGGCACTGCTCGGGGTCGGCAACATCGGTCTTGCGGGTGTACACCCGTCGGCCGGCCTCCTCGACCAGTACAGCGGTGGAGGTCATCTTCTCCACCCGTCGGGCGCCGAGCACCAGGTCTGCACCGGCCTCGGCGAAGGCTCGGGCGAAGGACACCCCGAGACCGGACGAGGCGCCGGTGACGATGACGACCTTGCCGTCGAGCCGGAACAGATCCAAGACCGTCATCGGGGATCCCTCAGAATCTGCCGGGCGATCGCGTACTTGTGAACTTCGGTCGGTCCGTCGTAGAGCCGGAAGGCCCGCATGTCGGAGAAGATCATCCCGACAGGTGTCTCATCAGAGATGCCCATACCGCCCAGGACCTGCACGCAGCGATCGGCGACCTTGAACAGTTCCTCGGAGACGTAGGCCTTCACCATCGAACTCTCGTGACGACCCTTGGCGCCGCCGTCCAGGGTCCAGCAGGCCCACCAGATCGCCAGCCGGCACTGCTGGATCGCAATCTCGTTGTCCGCCAACATGAAACCCACGCCCTGGTGCTCGCCCAGCGGCTTGCCGAAGGCGGTGCGGGTCCGGGCGTGCTCGACGGCGATGGACTGTGCGCGCTCTGCAGCGCCCAGCCAGCGCATGCAGTGGGTCAGCCGGGCCGGAGCCAGTCGCATCTGGGCGTAGCGCAGTGCCTGGCCGATCTCGCCGAGCACCGCGGAGGCGGGCAGTCGCAGGCCGTCGAACCGCACCACCCCGTGGCCCTGCACGTAGTTGCGGTCCATGGTGTCCATCACCCGTTCGAGTTCGATGCCGGGTGTGTTGCCGTCGCACAGAAAGAGCGTCGGGCCGCCGGAGTTGTGCGGGTTGGGCGCGACCCGCGCCATGATGATCCAGGTCCGCGCCCCGTCGGCGCCGGTGATCAGCCACTTTCGCCCGTTGATGACGTAGTCGCTGCCGTCGAAAATCGCTTCGGTCTTGAGTTGGTCGGGGTCCGACCCAGCCCCGCCGGGTTCGGTCATGGCGAACACCGACCGCTGCCGGCCGTCGATCACCGGCACCAGGAACTCCTCGGCCTGACGATCGTCGGCGATCTTGGACAGGATGAACATGTTGCCCTCGTCGGGGGCGGCGCAGTTCATCGCGACCGGTCCAAGGGTCGACCACCCGGCCGCTTCGAACAGCACCGCCTGGTCGCGGTGCGAGGGCTCCCAGCCGCCGAACCGGCGCGGCGCCTGGACGGTGAGAAGGCCTGCCTTGCGGGCCAATTCGACCATCTCGGTGCGCATCTCCTCGTTCGGCCCGTGCCGGGTCAAGCGCGGATCGCGCTCGAAGGGAACGATCTGCTCGGCGACGAAGGCCCGTATCTCGTCGCGACGGGCCGCCAATTCGGCGGGGATTTCGAAGTCGATCACTCAGGCTCCCTCCATGATCGCCACCGCGCGCTGGAAAAGCCGCACGGTGGCGGTGTGCAGCACATCGCCAATCTCCTTGGGGGCCTTGCCCGCAGCGGCGCGCGCGTTGGAACCCTCCAGGATGATGCCGAGTTTGAAACAGGCCATTACCGTGTACCAGTCGATAGTCGACAGGTCGCGGGCGGTGTTGGCCGCATAGCGTTCCACCAGTTCGTCCGGGGTGGCCAGGCCGCCGGCGCTCATCAACTGGTTGGGAAGCACCGGTTCATGGCCGGGGCGGTACCAGGTCGCCAGCATCCAGCCCAGATCCAGCAGGGGGTCGCCGATCGTGCACATCTCCCAGTCCACGATCGCCACCACCTCCGGTCCGGTGGGGGAGAACATCACGTTGGCGGCGTGGTAGTCGCCGTGCATGATGCCGGGTTCGAATGTCGCGGGCTGATTCTCGCGAAGCCAGACGGCGACGGCGTCGACCTCACCGATATCGGGGCCGGGGTAATTGTCGAAGGCGGAGTAGGACTCAAGCTCTGAAAGCCACCGCGGCACTTGACGATCCAGGAATCCGTCGGGCTTGCCGAAGTCCCCGAGTCCCACGGCCCGGTAGTCCAGCGCACCTAGTCGGGCGGCCGCGTCGGCCATCGACAGGCCCATCTCATGCCGGACGTTCGAGTCATGGGCGTGCAGGTCGGGCAGCACCGCCCCGGCGTTGAAGCCGTCGACCGGTTCCATCAGATAGAACACGGCCTCGCCCAGCACGCAAGTGTCATCGCACACGGCGATCAGTGGCGCGTGCGGGACGTCGGTGCCGGCCAGTGCTCGCAAGACCCGGGTCTCGCGCAGGATCACCGAATTGCTCACCGGGCGCAGATGCCGCGGCCCCCGGCGGAAGACGTAATCTCTCCCGGACCGGCGCAACCGAAGCATGATGTTCTGGGTTCCGCCGGTGATCTCGGTGACGTTCTCGATGGGACCGGCGCCGAGTCCCTGTTGGAACATCCAGGCGTCGACTTTGGCCAGATCCGCCGTCATACCGTGGTTGGAGTCCACGCAGGCGAAGCTACCTCACCGGTGATAGCCGGACTCTTTCGACCACGGCAACCGGCTGTCGATGGTGTAGAAGATCGCCCAGCCCACCAAGGTGCCCAGCGCGATCGAGAGGATGGCCGATCCGGTCGCGGCCAGGCTGGTGGCGCCGAGGTGGTCCCCGGCGGCGGCCTCCCCGACGGCGACGAAGCTCAACGCCCCCGGGACCAGCGACCAGAACGCGGCTAGCAGCATCACGATCGGCGGCGGTGCGGTCTTGATCCGAGTCGCCAACATGGCGAACGGCACGGAGAGAAAGGCGCCGAAGAAGCCCGAGTAGGCGGGGCCGACGAACTCGCCGGCGAGGGCCTGCCCGCCCAATGCGACCCCGATCGCGAGTAACAGCCAGATCAGCGAACCTGTCGGCGCCGAGAGGTAAACATAGAGCCCCAGGCCGACGGCGACGATCCCCAACCACAAAGCCCACGAGCTCATCTGGTTTGGCGGTGCTTGCTGCCACACCTGACCGGCGAGGTGTGAGCCCAGTGCTACTCCGAAGAGGAGCAGCGCCAGCTGGGTGAGCC
>JAHBAP020000435.1 GCA_018500005.2 Mycobacterium sp.
GCACAGGACTTCAAGCGCGTCGGCGACGGCGACAGCGGACCCAACACCGGCGGCATGGGCGCCTACAGCCCGCTGCCCTGGCTTCCCGAGACCGTCACCACCGCGATCGTGCGGGACGTCGTCGAACCGGTGGCTGCCGAAATGGTTCGGCGGGGCTGTCCGTTCTCCGGACTGCTCTACGCCGGACTCGCGATCACCTCCAACGGCCCGGCGGTAGTCGAATTCAACTGCCGCTTTGGTGATCCAGAGACGCAGGCGGTGCTGGCCCTGCTGGAGTCCCCGCTCGGCGGGATGCTGTATGCGACCGCGACCGGAACATTGGCTGACTTCCCGCCATTGCAGTGGCAGGATGGCTACGCCGTCACAGTGGTCCTTGCGGCGGAGAACTATCCCGGCAGCCCTCGGATCGGCGATGTCATCACCGGGGGAGAGGCCGCGGGGGTGTTGCACGCCGGGACCGTACGCCGCGACGACGGTGCGGTGGTCTCTGCCGGGGGCCGGGTGTTGTCGGTGGTCGGCACCGGCACCGACCTTGCCGGTGCCCGGGAGTCGGCCTACGCAACGATGTCACGAATCGCTCTGCGCGGCAGTCACTTCCGCGGCGATATCGCCCTTGCCGCCGCGGAGGGACGGATCGCGTTGTGATGGATCGTGCGACGGCTTTCCGCGATCAACGTGCCGATGTTCTGGCGTTCTGCACTTCGCTGGGGCCGGCGGACTGGCGAATGAACAGCCGTGCCGAGGGGTGGAGTATCGCCGACGTGGTGGGTCATATGGCCGCCGGATGTCATGCGATGTTCGGCCCCGCGGTGTTGCGGATCATGCGGGCTGCCGATATCGAGCAGACCAATGAGAAGATGGTCGAACTGCGTCGGGAGCGCACCCCGGCCCAGGTTTTGGGCGAATACCGCAGGTGGAGCAGGGTTTTCGCGGCCGCTCTTCCGGCGCTGACGCATAAGCCGCTGGCGCGGTTCGAGTTACCACTGGGGGAGCTGGGCCGTTTTCCCGCGCGGGTGCTGCCCAGTGCGCTGGTCTTCGACCACCACACCCATCTGTCCCATGACATGGCCCCGGCCCTGGGGAGGGTCGTTCCGGTCCCGGACGCCAACCGGATGTCAGTGGTGCTGGAGTGGATGATGGCAGTGCTGTCCAACCAGATCCGGTCCGCTCAACCTGCGTGGCTGGACCGCCCGCTCCGGCTGACCCTGGCCGGCCCGGGCGGCGGCTCCTGGCATATCGACCGGTCCGGTGTCGCCACGGCGTTTCATGCCAGCCCTGCGGCCGAAATAAACGCGCTGGCAATGGAATTCCCGGAATGGGGCACCCGGCGGGCCGGTTGGCGTGACCGTGACGTCAGCGTCAGCGGCGACACCGACTACGCGTCGGCATTCCTGGACTGGATCAATATCGTCTGACTCACGCTGTGACTAGCGTTGCCAGCCAGGCGATCTCGGCGGGCAGCTGCGAACTCCAGTAACTTCCGTCATGCCCCCCGGGCGAGAAACCGCCCGCGGGCGGGTGCGGCAGTTGGGCGACGAACGCCCTCGTAGCTTCGTAGAACGGGTCGCTGTAACCGCAGTCGATGCGCAGCGGGATCGCGCCAAGTGCCGGCAGGCCGAAAACATTGTTGGCCGCGTAATCGTCGGCGCCGTCGAACGCCCCGGGAGCGGTCGCCCCCGGTGACAGCCACAGCGCTGGGCTGACCGCGCAGATGGCGGCGGTTCGGGCCGGACCAAGTCGGGCGCCCAGCAACAGCGCGCCGTAGCCGCCCATCGACCAGCCCATGAAGCCCACCCGTGAGGTGTCCAGGCCCTTGTCGGCCAGCATCGGGATGAGTTCGTCGAGCACCATGGCGCCTGCGTTCTCACCGGAGGCACGCTGATGCCAGTAACTTCCGCCGCCGTCGACGGCGGCAGACCGGCGGCGACAGCTGGGGCCAGTCCGCCCTCCACTCCGCCGGCCATCACCGCGGCAGCGCTGCTGCCCTTGCCGTGCAGTGCGATCACCGGGCGCAGTGGTCCGTCCTGGCCGGGCGGCCGGGCGATTGCCCAGTTGGTCGGGAGGCCACCGCGAGCGGCAGAGGTGAACGTCCCCGTCAGCATCGTCGGCTGATCCGCATGAGTGTCAGCAGGCTTGGTCATCGCACCGAGAGCGGCGGCGCCGGCCGCGCCGGCGCCGAGGCGCAGCGCTGCCCGGCGAGTGATGTTCGGCATGACGACATCCTTTCGCACATCTGGCCCCTGGCGTAACACCGCTACCACTTCGGGCAATTCCCCATGTCTCAGGCCGTGCGCTGGCAGCATTGCCGAGGTGACCGCAGCGGTGACGCCGAAGGGAGAGCGACGGCGGTTCGCGCTTGTCCGCGCGGCCGCTGATTTGTTGTGCGAGGGCGGATTCGAGGCGGTGACCCATCGGGCGGTCGCGGAACGGGCCGGAATTCCGCTGGCCTCGACGACCTACTACTTCTCGTCGTTGGAGGAGTTGATCGAGACCGCCGTCGACTATCTGGGTACCGCGGAGGTATCGACATTACGCGAGCGGGTGAAGGCGCTGCCGCGTCGGCGGCGCGGTGCGGAGGCGGCGGCCGAGTTGCTGATCGACCTGCTGGCCGGCGAGTACCACCGCGACCAACTGATCTCCCGTTACGAGCGCTACATCGCCTGCGCCCGTCACCCGGCGATGCGCGGGGTCGAGCGGCGTCTGCTGCAGCAACGGATTGATGCCGTCCAGGAAGCGATGATCCGATCCGGCCGCAACGCCCGGACCGAGTTGATGGCAGCGCTGCTGTACTCCGTCGACGGCGCGGTGGTTTCGGCGCTCGTCGACGACCGCGATGGGCCGCGGGAAAGTGTTCGTGCAACCCTGGTTGACGTGATCGACGTACTGGCGCCAATCGACCAACGGATCTGAGCATGGATCTGCCTGATGTCGCCCGCCCGGTGACCGGGCTCATCGACGGCGTGATGGACCGCGCCCTGGTGCTCGGCTATACCAAGATCGGCTCCGGTCTGCGACGCCGATGGTGGCCCGACGATCCCGCAGCCGACGCCCTGGTCGGCAAACGGGTCCTCGTGACCGGCGCCACCGCCGGTATCGGTTTGGAGATGGCCCGGGCCTTCGCCGGACTGGGCGCCACCGTGCACGTGCTCGGTCGCAACGCCGCGAAGGTCCGGCGCTGTGTCGCCGATATCGGCAAGGAGTATCCCGGCGCCGAAGTGGTGGGCGAGGTGTGCGATGTCTCGGATCTCCAGGCGGTGGCGGACTGGACTGCGGACTTCGCCAGGCGGGTGCCGGCACTGGACGGCCTGGTGCACAACGCGGGTCTGATGCCCAAGGACCGGCGCGTCACCAAGCAGGGCCATGAGGTGCAGTTGGCCACCCACATCCTCGGGCCGCATCTGATGACCGAGCGCCTGCTGCCGTTGTTACGTGCCGCGCGCGGTGCGTCGGTGGTGTTCGTGTCTTCCGGCGGGATGTACAGCACGCCGTTGGTGATCGACGACCTCGAGTCCAGTCACGACTACAACGGGGTGCGGACCTACGCGCGTACCAAGCGCATGCAGGTGGTGCTCGCCGACGCGTGGGCGCACCGACTGGCGCGCACCGACATCAAGGTGGAAAGCATGCACCCGGGCTGGGTGGACACCCCCGGCGTCGCGGAGTACCTACCGCGTTTCCGGGTGATCACCCGACCGCTTCTGCGTGATCTCGCCGACGGCGCCGACACGGCCGTCTGGCTGGTTGCCACCCGCCCACAGTCCAAACCGGGGCATTTCTGGCACGACCGTGCGCAGCGGCCCACCACCTTCGGTTGGCAGCGGCCGGGTAACCCCGCCACGGTCCGGCGGTTCCTGCATCAGGTCAGCGATCTGACGGGGACCTCCAAAGCCTGGGCGTGACGATGCACCCCGACGCCGGGTCTCCGTAGATCGCGATGTCCTGTGGTCGCTTGCTCGCGTACTGAGCGACGTAGGCGCACAACACCGCGTCCACCGGGTCCTCGGCGCGGCGTAGCTGGGACTTACGGGTGGCGTCGTGGATCGCGGTCCGGAGTGTCGACCAGCCCTCGAACTCGACGGCCAGATCGTCCAGGCCTTCGATGAAATCCATGAGCCGCAACAACTCTGCACGTAGCTCGGGGAATTCACGTCCCTGCTTCTGCTTGTACTTCAGCGTCTTGTCGAGTCCGAACAATGCCACGCTGGCGGCATGCGGATAGACCTCGAGTGCCTTGCGCGGCGAGGAAGACCGCGGATCGAGGTCGAGTCCCAGGGCGGCGCACAACCGGGCGCCCCGCCCGCCGTCGGCGAACCAGGCCAGGCCGGTGTTTGCCGGATGCGTCCCGGCGTCGAAGCGGCGGAAGTCGCGATTGAGCGCCGCCTCGCACGGCCGGTTCCCGCTCGGATTGGTCACCACCAGGGGTGCGTCGATGGCCACCACGCAATCGCCGGCCACATAGGGGCGTAGTTGAGCGAGGACGTCATCGTCGTCCCCAGCGACACCCACGTGGCACAGTGCGCCGGATCCGTCGAGGACGGCCACCCCGGTCGGGCTGCGCCGGCCCCAGGCGAGGTCGACTCCGACGAAGTGCACGGGGGCCTGCATAGGACAAACCGTAAGCTTTGTCCTCGTGACCATCCCCAATGTCCTGGCCAGCCGCTACGCCAGCGCGGAGATGGTCGCCATCTGGTCCCCGGAGGCCAAGATCCTCGCCGAACGCCGACTGTGGCTGGCGGTGCTGCGTGCTCAGCGTGAACTGGGGGTCGACGTCCCCGAGGCGGCGCTGAGCGACTACGAGCGGGTCATCGACCAGATCGATCTCGGCTCCATCGCGGCCCGGGAACGGGTGACCCGTCACGACGTCAAGGCGCGCATCGAGGAGTTCAACGCTCTCGCCGGCCACGAGCACGTGCACAAGGGCATGACCAGCCGCGACCTCACCGAGAACGTCGAGCAGTTGCAGATCAGGCAGTCCCTGGAACTGGTTCACGCCCACGGTGTGGCGGTCGCGGCCCGGCTGGCCGAACGTGCCGTCGGCTACCGCGACCTGGTGATGGCCGGCCGTAGCCACAACGTCGCCGCGCAGGCCACCACCCTGGGCAAGCGATTCGCCTCGGCGGCGCAGGAAACCCTCATCGCGCTGACCCGCATCCGGGAGTTGATCGACCGCTATCCGCTGCGCGGCATCAAAGGCCCGATGGGCACCGGCCAGGACATGCTCGACCTGTTCGACGGCGACGCCGACCGGCTGGCCGAGTTGGAGAGTCGGGTCGCGCAGTTCCTCGGCTTCTCCGCGGTGCTCGACAGCGTCGGGCAGGTGTATCCGCGATCGCTGGACCACGACGTGCTCTCTGTCTCTTATACACATCT
>JAHBAP020000516.1 GCA_018500005.2 Mycobacterium sp.
AGATGTGTATAAGAGACAGGAACGACATCGCCCGAGCGGCGGGCTGTTCACGTGCCACGTTGTACCGCTACTTCGAAAGCCGGGAGGCCCTGCACACCGCCTACGTGCACCGGCACACCCGCGCCATCAACCGAGAGCTGGCCGAGCTCGTCGGCGGGATCGATGATCCCGGCGAGCGGCTGCTCACCGCGCTCATCGGCGCGCTGCGGCTGGTGCGCGAAAATCCCTCGCTCGCAGCGTGGTTCACCCGCACTCCGATCGGTGCCGAGGCAGCCGAGGACTCCGAGGTGGTGCAAGCGATGACGGCCGGTTTCCTGCTCTCCGTCGACCACGACGACGTGGTTGCGGCCGGGCGGCGGGCGCGCTGGCTGGTGCGAGTTCTGACGTCATTGCTGAGCGTGCCCGGCCGCGACGCCGCCGACGAGCGGGCCATGCTGGCCGAGTTCGTCATACCGCTGATACGGCCGGCCACGAAGGCACCCTGACCGTGGCGGACTGCATTCCCGGCAACGGAACGTGCCATGCTAGCGGGATCATGAATTCCGAAGACGTTAAGCGCGTGGTACTCGACACCGCGCGCGGACTGTACGCGCGCCAGGGGTACGTCAACACCACCATCAAGGGCGTGGCCGCGGCGGCTGGGGTGGCTCCGGACCTGATCCGGCGCTACTACGCCAATCGCGAGGACCTCTTCGCCGCGGCGATGCGGCTACCGGTGGACCCGGTGGCTGCGATCACCCAGATGCTCGCCCCGGGTATCGACGGCCTCGCCGAGCGTTTGGTGCGGGTGACGTTGCGAATGCTCGACGAGCCCGAGACCCGCGACCAGATCGCCGCCATGGTGCGCGACGGTGCCGGGGCGGCGAAGGCCACAGCCCCGCTGCGTGAATTCCTGGAGTCGACGATCGTCGATCGGGTCGCCGCCATCCTGGGCGTTCCCGACGCTCGGACGCGCGCGACACTGGCGATCTCCTACCTGATGGGAGTCGCCGGCGCCCGTTACGTGATGCGCATGGAGCCGTTGGCTTCGGCGACCGAGGACGAGGTCGTCCGCTTGGTCACACCGGCGATTCAGACCGCCCTGATGGGCCCCGCATAACCGCCAGAGGCTCCGCCCGGGCTCAGTCCACCGTGACGTGAATGTGGTTGAAGTGCGCCGGCACCCGCCACATCGTGTACCGAACGTTGAAGCGTGCGGCGTTGGCCTGGATGTCGGCGTTGATGACGTCACCCAAAGCCATATCCGACAGCATGATGTCGATGGCATGGCCACTCGGGTGGTCGGGGATCGGATCCGACCGCACGCCCCCGATGGACTGCACGCCTGGGTAGGTGGACATGACGTAGGCCGCCAGTGCCCGCGCATTGGGGATCAGGCCGCCCATGCCGACGGTCGGGACGGGATTCGCCAGTCCCAGCGCCGCGATGACCGCCGGAGAGGGGGCCAGCGCTGCCTGCTCCGCCGAGGGCAGCGTCAGGTAGCGGATCTTGGCTTCGGTGATCTGCTTCTGCAATTCGGATTGTTTGCGCTGCAGGTCCGCGCGCACGGCCACAGCCTCGTCGACGGTGACCTTCGCGGTAACCGCGGACTCCGCAGAGGCCGCCTCCATCGCCTTGGCCTCCTGGTTGGCCACGCGGAAGCTCTTCATCTGCGCTGCCATCTCGGTAGCCATCAGCCGTTGGATCGCCAGCTTGTCGATCAGGTTCTTCGGCGATGCGGAGGTCAGGATCGCGGTGAGCCCGTCGGTACGGCCGCCCATGTAGACCGCCGCGGCTGACCGGTCGACGGCGCCCTGGTAGCTGACCAACTGCGCCTGGGCCGCGTTGAGCGCCTCGACGTCGGCGGTGTGCTTCGCGTCAGCCGCGCCGAGCAACGCGATCTTCTTGTCGAGATCGGCTTTGGCGGCGTGGATGGACTCGGCAAGCTTCTCGGATTGCTGGTGCAATTCGGTGAGATTCGTCGTGCTGTCGACAGCCGGATCCGCGTACGCGACACCGCCCGACATTGAGGTGAGGGCCATAAGCCCGACGACTGCTCCGGTCACAAATGGCGTGTGAAACTTCAAGACTGTGCATCCTTTGACTGCCGTCGACGGCTTCTTCGTCGAACTGCCCGTCTATCTCTGCCCTAAGGTCACGATTAGGTTACGGAAGCGCAATTAGCTTTGTCCAACCAAATGGACTGAGAATTACCTGGCAAACAATACCTAATGAACCAGCAGAACCGGGCATTCCGAGTGGTGGATCACATTCTGGCTGACCGATCCCAGGACCGCTTCAGCTAACCTGCCGCGGCCATGGCTGCCGACCACTACCAACTGGGCTTCCTGCGACAGGTCGACGAGTCCCTTCGCCGGGCCGACGTCCTGAAAAACCTTGTTCACATGGGCATTCCGGTATTTGTGGGCGAGCGGTGCGACCAACTCGTCCATCTGCTCACGCTGCTTGGTCTCTAGCAAATTGAGCAACGTCCAATCCATGTTGCCCTGGCCGCCGAGATCACCCATTCCGACGGCCGCCCCGATCTCCCACATATGCGCAACTGTCAGCGGTGCGTGCAGCATCGCGGCGATGTCGAAGGCCTCCGCGACGGCGCGGGCCGCCGCATCGGACTCATCCGCGCCGACGACAACCGGCAGTGGCTTACCGGTGCGCTTGGCCACCGGCGCACGCCAGAACAGCACCGGGCAGAGCGCCCGATGCGAGATGCGTGCGGCCTGCCCGCCCAGTGCGCGGTGATCCGCCGACCCGGTGCCCACCACCAGTAGGCGGGCGGATTGGGAGGCGTCGGCCAGCACCGCCGCGACCCCGCCCTTGACGGCGAAAGTGCGAATCTCGAGATCGGGGTGCGCCGATCGGATTGCGGCCTCCGCCGTCGCGAGCACCGCATCACCGGTGTGAGCCTCAAGCTCGGCAGGTGCGTGCTCTGCAGCGAAATGCCAGTCAATTCGGGGAATGACATGCAACAGGGTGAGCGAAAGCGCGTGACCCGCGGCGTACTCCGCCGCCCACCGGGCGCCGCCCAGGGCGGTGTCCGATCCGTCGATGCCCACGACGACGGCCTGTTGGTCAGCTGCGATGTTGTTCACCCGATCAGGGTAGGCA
>JAHBAP020000254.1 GCA_018500005.2 Mycobacterium sp.
GCTGGCGGAGGAGTCCAACGCGCTGTGTCTGTTCGACCGCGCCGCGGGCACCGTCTACACCCTGCCTGCCCCGGTCAAGGGCATGCAGTTCGAGTTTCGGACCACTGTCGCGTGCACGTCCAACGCTCACAAGGTCATCACGGACGCGGCAACGTCGTTCCTGGTTGGCTCTGTGATGGGCGGATCTCTGACGGTCGCCGACTCGGGGGACGTGTTCCAGGGCAACGGCACCACCCACCGGGCTGTGAGCATGAATGGCTCTACCACCGGCGGCCTGATCGGTGGGAGCGTCACGTTCACGGCCATCAGCTCAACGGTGTGGTCTGTTGAGGGCGATTACGTCGGCTCCGGCACCCTGGCCGATCCGTTCGCGACGTCGTGATGAGCGCGGCCGGCCCCACAGCCGGCCCATCCCACCCAGCAAGGGAGATCGCATGGCATACGTCAAACATCCACTGCATGGCAACCGGCACGTCAGCGACGCCGAGGCCGACGCCATGGTGGCGGCTGGGTGGGTGAAGTGGCCGCGCCCATGGGCGGTGAAGAATGCGGCGCCTCAGGACGAACCGGCACAAGCCTCCTCGCAGTTGCCACCGGCTTCGACTCCTGCAGGCGCCGCGCCGGACACCGTGGATAGCGTTCGGGCGCAGCTGGATGCGCGCGGCATCAAGTACCACCCGAACGCGGGCCTGAAGAAGCTGCAGGCATTGCTGGGGTGACGCGTGACCACTGCGCGCGCCATCATCACCGACTCCCTGAAGTTCGGGCTGAACAGGCTGTCTCCTGGCGAGACGCTCAGCGCCGACACGGCGGCTGACTGCCTGCTGGCGCTCAACGCGATTGCGGACGCCATCAACGGCGGCAAGGCGCTGCTGTTCCGCGAGATCCTGACGGCCTCAGGGTCGGGCATCAGCGCAGCCACGGCGTCCCTGGGCACGGCATGGGCCACCCTGAGCCCAGGCGACGAGATCCTGGGCGTCACCTACAACGACGGCAGCCAGGACATCCCGCTGCGGCCTCTGACGATGCAGCAGTACCACGAGCGCATCGCGGAGAAGGCAATCGCCGACGCGCCGAGCTACTGGGCTGACGACGGCCTGGCGACGCTGTACTTCTACCCCGTCCCGACCGGCCAGACCATCACGCTGCGCACCAAGGCTGCGGTGACGGAGTTCGCGGACCTCGACACCGACTACACCCTGCCGAAGGGCTGGCGGTCTGCCCTCGGCGACATGCTCACGGAGCGGCTTGCGCAGACGATGAACCCCGGCGTGCTGCCGGAGGCCAAGCGCAAGGCCGCCGTCGCCCGGGCGCGCCTGGCGACGCAGAGCATCGATCCGGCCATCCTCAGCGGCAACCGTGACCGCTGCAGCATCCTGGTGGACGGCTGATGGCCGGCAGTCGCGCGATCCAGTGCATCGGTCCGAGCTACCACCTCGCCGACCGCAAGAGCGCCGTCCAGCGGACGGTGAACCTCTACATGCGCGAGGTGGAGGGTGTCGGCGAGGACCTGCAGGTCGTGCTCGACAGCGCGCCTGGATTGGTGGAGTACGCGGACCTCGGCGCGACGGTGCGCGGCAGCTACGCAACCGACACCAGGTGGTTCGTCGCGGCTGGGCAGCAGTTGTACGAGCTGACGTCCGGTTCTGCGGTGTCCATGGGGTCGCTGGCATCCACCAGCGGGTTCGTCTCGATGTGCCACGGCCGTGACCAACTCGTGGCCGTGGACGGCCAGAACGGCTACGTGCTGCGGCTGAACACCGACGACTTCGCGCAGATCACCGACTCCGATTGGCGCGGGGCCGACCACGTGGTGGAGATCGACGGCTACTTCGTGTTCGTTGACCCGGACACGGACCAGTTCTACCTGTCAGCCATTGACGATGCCACCAGCCTGGATGCGCTGGACTTCAGCTCAGCCGACAAGCAGCCGGACAACATTGTGACGCACCGGGTGCACAAGAGTGAGCTGGTGTTCCTCGGCACCACGTCTGGCGAGTTCTGGGTCAATAGTGGGGACGCCGACTTCCCGTTCGTGCGATACAACTCCACACCGATGGATGTTGGCATCGTCGGCAAGCGCGCTGTCGTTGGCGCAGCCGACACACTGTTCTGGGTCGGCCAGACCAAGAGCAGTCGCGGCATCGTCTACATGCTGGTCGGGCACCAGCCGGTGCCGGTGAGTGACGCGGCGGTACACGAGGCCCTGCAGGCCCCCGGCGTCGATCTGTCGCAGTGCGTGCTGAGCACCTACCAGCGCGGCAAGAACGAGTTCGTATGCGTCAATGCGCCCGGGATGTCAACGACCTGGTGCTATGACGCCGTGACCAAGCAGTGGCACGAGCGGGCCCGCCTGGACAACGGCGAGTTCGCGCCGAGGCAGGACGAGGCGTTCGTGCTGTTCGGCGGGCAGGTCTACACCTACTTCGGCACGAAGATCTACCGCGTCGACCCATCTGCCTACACGCTGGCCGGCGATCCACTGGTGCGGGAGCGGACCTGGCCGCACCTCAGGAACCCGAGCATGGAGCCGATCGCGTTCCGCGGCTTGGAGCTTGGCTGTACGACGGGATATGGCGGAAACATCAGCCTCACCCTGAGCAACGACGGCGGCACCACATGGGGCCCGCCGCTGCTCCGGTCTCTGGGCGCCATCGGGCAGTGGATGCAGCGTGTCAGGTGGCTGAACCTCGGCAGCGCACATGACAGGGTGTTCCGACTGCGCTGCAGCGAGGCGGTGCCGTTGACCATCCATCAAGCGGCGGTGGACGCATGAGCACGGTCACTCCGCCGCGCGCCGGCATCCCGATTGGAAGGCTGCGAATCGGCGACAAGGTCTTCGAAGTCGAGGCCGATGGCGAGTACCTGAGGTTCTTCGCGTCGATGGTGACACGGGTCGGCGGCGTCACTGGAACCGGCACAGAAGAACTGGTCGTCAGCCAGTTCGAGGACGCCGGCATCGAGGAGTGCAAGGCGCAGCTCTACGCCTGGCGCGACGAGGCGGCGCAGGGCACAGAGGCAGCGCTGCGCGAGGAAATAGCATTGCTGCGTTCTCGCCTGGCTGCTCTGGAGCAGCGTCCCGAGCGCGACGGCGCGATCACCCTGGCCGCAGCCATGGGGATCCTGCCGATCGCCAATGGTGGCACCGGGCAATCATCTCAGCAGGCGGCCTTGAACGCGCTCACTGGAGCGGTCACGAACAACCGCGTTCTGAGGGCGAACGGGACGAACATTGTCCTGGCGCAGGTCGCGCTGACCACGGATGTCACCGGAGTGCTGCCGACCTCGAATGGCGGCACCGGCACCACGACAGTGGCGTTTCCGGCGTCGGGGACGTTGGGCTCGCTGTCGCTTGCGCAGTCGTGGACGCAGACCAACACCTACACCAAGAGCGGAGACGGCACCGCGTCAGCGATCTTGCTTAGCGCCAACAGGCCGTGCGTGCACTGGCACGAAGCTGACGGAGCCGCAGACGCAAAGCGCTGGAACGTGCGGGTGGAAGCCGGTTCCTGGCGGGTGCGCATTCAGGACGACGCTGAAACGGTCGATCGAGACGCCATCGTGGTCTCGCGCGCCGGCAATGCTGTCACCGACGTGTCCGTCGGGAACGCTACCGACAACCCGACGTTCACCGCCGCCGGCACCGGCGGGATCCGTCACGGCAGCTCCACGCTGCTGGCCACCACGGCCGCGCTGGCCAACGGTGCCGCTGCAGCAGGCGGCACGCTCACCAACGCACCCGCTGCAGGGAACCCCACGAAGTGGGTGCCGATCAACGACAACGGGACGACCCGGTACATCCCGGCATGGTGAACTGATGAGCACGATCTCCAAGCCCCTGTTCGGATCGAAGCATGCGGAGAACTCGCAGACGACGCAGTACACCGCGTCTGGTGTTCGCACGATCATCGACAAGTTCACCGGCTACAACAGCACCGGTGGCGCGGTTACGCTGGCGATCAACCTGGTTGCCAACGCTGGGACGGCTGGTGCCAGCAACCTCTGTGTGCTCAAGAGCATCGCCGCTGGCGAGACCTACACGTTCCCCGAGGTCGTCGGGCACTCTCTTGAGCCCGGCGGGTTCATCAGCACGATCGCTGGGGCCTCTTCTGCCATTGTGATCCGCGCCAGCGGCAGGGAGGTGAACTGATGGGCCTCTGGAGCGTGATCGGAACTGCGGTAGGGTCCGCGTTCGGCATGCCGCAGGTCGGCGCCATGGTCGGTGGCGCCATTGACCAAAGCAGCGCCACGCGCGACGCCCAGCGCGCCCAGCAGCGCGGGACGGACGCCGGCATCAACGAGCAGCGCAGGCAGTTCGACCTGACGCGCGAGGACTACGCGCCGTGGCGAGACACCGGCAAGCGAGCACTGGGAGCTCTGGAGACCGAGATCAACAGGCCGGTGACATCGGCAGATGTCATGGAGGACCCCGGCTACATGTTCGGGCTGCAGCAGGGCCAGCAGGCGCTTGACCGCAAGATTGCGGCGATGGGGGGCCGGGTGTCCGGAAACGCCCTGCGCGCTGCAGCGCGCTTCGGCACCGACTACGCCAGCACCGGCTACGGTGCGGCGTACCAGCGCCGGCAGGACCGCTTGAGCCGGCTGCAGACGCTGGCCGGGTTCGGGCAGACAGCCACCTCAGGGACGGCTGCGGCCGGCCAGAACTCGACCAACGCCATCTCGCAGGCGCTGCAGTCTCAGGGGGACGCCAACGCGGCGGCATCGATGGCTCGCGGGAACATCTGGGCCGATGCCGGCAACCAGATCACCGCGCTGTACGGGCGGAGGTAGAGCATGGCAGACAGCAGCCTCTACCAGCAGTTTCTCCGGCCCGTGAAGTCGGTCGCCCAGTACCAGGACGAGGCCGACGCGCGCGAGGCCAATCAGCAGCAGAACGCGATTCAGCGGCTCCTGCTGCAGGAGAAGGCTGCCGCATCCCAGTCCGCCGCCGATGATCGCAACGCGCTCCAGCGCGCCGCCTCCGCATGGAACGAATCCACGACCCCAGACCAACGGATCACCTCTCTGCGCGGAACTGGCCGCGCCGGCTTGATGGACCGGGCCGACGCGATGGAGAAGCAGCTGCTGGAGCGGCGCAAGGCAGAGGCAGACCTGGGCCAGAAGCAGCGCGACTCACAGCGCGACAGCATCACGCAGGTGCTCGGGTTCACGACTCCGCAGCACGCCGCATCCGATCTGGATGCCGCCGTGCAGCGCGGCGAGATCCCGGCGCACATCGCTGACGCGCTGAAGCGGTCGATCCCAACCGATCCAGTCGGAATGAAGGACTGGAAGCTCAGCGTCGTCCAGGGCCTGCTGAACCCGGAGAAGCTGATCGAGATGCTGAAGCCGGTCATCCAGACGCGCAATACCGGTGGCGCCACCGACACGCTTGCCGTCGACCCGCTGACTGGCAGGGCCACCGTCACTGGCAGTGTGCGCAACACGCAGAGCCCAGACAGTATCGCGAGCACAGCAACAGCCGTCCGCGGGCAGAACATGGCTGATGCGCGCGCGCGCGAACTCGCACAACAGCAGCGCGAGACGACGGCCCAGACGCGCGCCGACAAGGCCGCCGAGAAGAAAGCCCAGGCCGATGAGCGCTCCGTCACCAAGTACGCGGCGACCCTCCAGAAGGAGGGCATCCCGGAGGTCGAGCAGGCGCTGGCGTCGGCGGAAAACCTTGTCGGCAACTATGCAGAGGACATCCCTGGCTACGGGCGCGCTGCCGGCGCGCTGCCGTCGTGGGCACTCGGAGACGAGGGCAACAACGTCCGACAGGCCGTCGCTGCTGTGCGCAACATCGTGCTGAGCGCTCGAAGTGGCGCCGCAGTGACGGACCAGGAACTGCGCCGGCTCACAGAGGAACTTGGTGCCGGCGCTCTGCAGTCTGAGGAGGCGTTGCGCCAGGGCCTGCGCAAGTTCCGCCAGCGGTTCGAGGCGGTGAAGGCCAATGCCGCCGCCGGTGTCGGTGACGACGTGAAAGATGCGTACGAGGCAAACGGCGGCGTGCGCATCAAGCGCGGCGGTGGCGGCGCGCCTGACCTCAGCAGCACGAGGCAGACGCCGACCGTACCGGGTCGTGGCGCCGCCAGCCAAGTGCCGGACGACATCCAGGCGCTGCTGCACAAGCACGGCGGGGGTCGCTGATGGCGACGCGCGACGAGCTATACCAGGCACTGCGCAACGCGGACGCTGCCGGCGACGCGGAAGGCGCGCGCAGGCTGGCGCATTACATCCAGAGCATGCCGGCCGACGAGCCCGCTAAGCGCGGTGGCGTCCTGCAGCAGGTCGGCAACGCCGCAGCGGGGCTCGTGCGTGGCGCCGGCAGCATCGGAGCCACGCTACTGGCGCCCATTGATATTGCGTCCGATGCGCTGGCCGGCCGCGGCCTGACGCTGCAGTCCAACCGTGAGCGCCGCGCCTCCATGGACGCGGCGCTGGAGACGATGGGTGCGCAGCCGGACTCGCTGGCGTACCAGGGCGGCAAGCTGGTCAGCGAGATCGCCGGCACGGCTGGCGTCGGCGGCGTCGCAGCCAAGGGCTGCCTCTTATACACATCT
>JAHBAP020000292.1 GCA_018500005.2 Mycobacterium sp.
CGTGTTCTCCCCGACCTGACGGCCCCAGACGTACTCGTTGACAATCGGCTGGCCAAGCTCGAAGTGGTTGTACGGCGCGATGGTGGCACCGGTGTCGGCCACCAGGGTAGGTGCCGGCCAGAAATCCCGGGTGACCTTCTGCCAGCAGCCCGGGGCGCCGCCGGGGCCGCCGCGGGCGTTCACCCGGGGCAGATTGTCCGGATAGATGTAGGGATTCGGCGCGCCGATCAGCTCGGCGCGGTCGGCGAGCGAGTAACCGTTACCGCCGAAGCCGTCCAATGCGGCGGGCAGAACCTCCGCGTAGTTGCGGATCATGCAGAACAGCTCGGGGCTGTAGGTGTTCAGCAACTGCGATGTCGGGACCAAATCGGACAGCGCGCGGACCAGGTACGGAGCGCCGCGCTCGAAGACGTCTGCGCCGGTGTTGCCGAATCCGGCCGCCGCAAGCAGGGCCGCATCCAGGTCCCCGCGCTGATCGTTGAGGGTGCGGACGGTGGTCAACGCGTTGTCGACCGCGTCCCAGAAGTCCGGTCCGGCACCGGTGTAGACGTCGGCGATACCGGCCAACTGCTGCATGCCGTACTGCAGGCGCGGCAGGCGCGGGTTGAGGTTGTCCAGGGCCACATTGGCCTTGACGATCGACTCACCGAACTTGGTACCCAGGCCGGTCAGGGCCTCTGCCGTGGCCGAAAGGGTCAGGTTGAGCTTGACCGGATCGATCTTCTCGGCGAGGCCGGTGACGGTCTCGAACAGGGTGTTGAACTCGACGGTGGTGCTGCGGGCGTCGATCACGTCGGAACTGCTGATGCGCTCAGTGCTCGGGTTCTTCGGCGTCGACAGCGAGACGAACTTGTTGCCGAAGATCGTGGTGGCCTGAATATCGGCGTCCACGTTCGACGGGATCAGCGGGACAAACTTCGGCTTGACCTCGAGGGAGAACTTCGCGGCCTCTTTGCCGTCGATCTGGGTGGGCTCGATCTTGGTGACGCGGCCGATCTCGACGCCGTTGTAGGTCACCTTGGCGTTCGGGTCCATCACCAGACCGGCGCGGGCGGCCACCATGGTCAGCGGGGTCTTCGGGGTCAGCGCGCCACGGAACTGCAGCAGCAGGAACGTGAGCACCAGAGCCAGAATGAGCAGCGTGACGATGCCTGCCAGCCGGATCGGCGGGGTGCGGGTGTCGTTCAGGGGTGCGGTCATCGTCTACACCGTCAAGTTGAAGTTCGGGTCGGTGCCGTACAGCGCCAACGAAGCGAAGAGAACGACGAACTGGACGACCACCAGCGAGGCCCGCATCGCCTTGCCCACGGCCTCACCCACGCCGACCGGGCCGCCACTGGCGTTGTAGCCGAAGTAGCAGTGGTTGATCATCACGATCACCGAAATGACGATCACTTCGATGAATGACCAGAAGACGTCGTTGGGTCGAAGGAAGGTGTGGAAGTAGTGGGCGTAGGTGCCGGCCGACTGCCCGTAGAGGACCGTGGTGGTCAACTGGGCAGCCAGGAAAGCCATGATCAGCGACATCGCGTAGAGCGGGATGATCACCACGGAAGCCGCGACGAGGCGGGTGGAGACAAGGTAGGAGATCGACTTGATTCCCATCACTTCCAGGGCGTCGATTTCCTCGGATATTCGCATCGCGCCCAATTCGGCGGTCGCGCCGGCGCCAACGGTGGCTGCCAGTGCCTCGCCGGTGACAACCGGTGCGGTCAGGCGGACGTTGACCATGGCGGCGAGGAATCCGGTGAAGGCCTCGACACCGATATTGCCCAGTGATGCGAAGCCCTGGATGGCGATCAGCGAGCCGGCGGAGAGGGTGACGAAGCCGACGATCGCGACGGTACCGCCGACCACCGCCATGGCACCGGCGCCCATGCCGACCTCGGCGATCAGGCGAACGATCTCTTTGGGGTAGAACCGAATCGCGTGCGGGATTTCCTTGAGGGCCTCGATGGCGAACCAGGAGACCTTGCCGGTGCTTTCCAGGACCTTGTTCGGCGCCTTCGCCCACTTGTCCGGAAGCTTGGGGAACCGGGCCGGTACTGCGGCCTTCGGATTCTGAGTAGCAGTCGCCATCTAATGCCCCGTTCCGAACCGCACACCGATTGTCGTGAAGATGACGTTCACCGCGAACAGGGCGACCACGCAGAGCACCAGGGTCTCGTTCACCGCGATTCCCACGCCCTTGGAGCCGCCGCCCACCGTCAGGCCTCGGTAACAGCCGACAAGACCGGCGATCAGGCCGAACGCGACGGCCTTGGCGACCGCGATGATCACTTCGGGCAGGCCGGTGATGAGCGTCAGGGTCTGCAGGTAGGAGCCGGCGGAGATGTTCTGGAGATAGACGCCGAAGATGAAGCTTCCGACCAGGCCGATGACGATCACCGCGCCGTTGAGCAGGACGGAAACCAAGGTCGCAGCCGCCACGCGGGGAACCACCAGGCGGTGGATCGGGTCGATACCGAGCACCTCGAGGGCGTCGATCTCCTCGCGGATGGTCCGGGCTCCGAGGTCGGCGCAGATGGCGGTGGAGCCTGCACCGGCGACCACCAGCACCGTGACCAGCGGACCCAGCTGCGTCACAGACGCCAGCGCCGCACCGGCGCCGGAGACGTCGGCGGCGCCGAACTCGGTGAGCAGCAGGTTGAAGATGAAGATGATCAGCACTGTCAGCGGGATCGACATGGCGAAAGTGGGCAGCAGCGCCACCGTCATCAGGAACCAGCTGTAGTTCAGGAACTCTTTCCACTGGAAAGGCCTGGCCAACGCCTTGGCGGTGAGGACGCACATCTTGAAGAAGCCGCCCATGGCCGTCATAGGACCGTCGAAACGTTTACGCAGGAGACTGGTAGCGGTCACCGCACGCACCCCTCCTTGGACCGAGCCAATGTGAACTGAGTCTCCCCTACGTTCAGTAGTAAGCGAGACCACAGGAATGTACCCGATGCCGGAGACGCCTCAAGCCGCAACCGCACTATTGACCACCCGTCGGTTTTTTTGTGCCGTCAAAACGTGTCCTCAACTCGGTTTTCAGTACCTTGCCGGAAGGATTCCTCGGCAGCACATCGACGATCTCGAGGGCCTTGGGGTGCTTGTAGCGGGCCAATCGCTCGTCCAGGAACTCCGCGAGGTCGTCGAGTCGCAGGTCTTCGCTGACCGCGGCGACCGCCACCGGGACCTCGCCCCACTTCTCGTCGGGCCGCCCGATGATCGCCACTTCGACGATCGCAGGGTGGGCGGCAAGCACGTTCTCCACCTCGGCGCAGTAGATGTTCTCCCCGCCGGAGATGATCATGTCCTTCTTGCGGTCGACGACCCAGATGTATCCCTCGTCATCACTGCGCACGAGGTCACCGGAGTGGAACCACCCGCCCTCGAACGCCTCGGCGGTGGCATGCGGCTTGTTCCAGTACCCGGCCATCAGGGTCGGTGCGCGGTAGACGATCTCGCCGACCTCACCCACCGGAACGTCGTTCATCTGTTCGTCGACGATCCGGGCCGCCACCGTCGGGACGACCTTGCCCACTGAGCCGAGCTTCCGGATCGCGTCGTCGCCCAACAACATGCAGGTCACCGGCGACATCTCAGTCTGGCCGAACGCCGCGAGGATCCGGCAGCCGGGGAAGGTCTCGGTCATCTGTCGCAACAGGGTGTCCGAGGCGGGCGCCGCCCCCCAGGACAGGTTGCGCAACCGCAGATTTCGGGGCCTGGCCTGTTGTTCGGCGACCACGGCCTGCCACTGGGCCGGCACCAGGAACATGCCGGAGACCCCTTCCGCCGCGAGGACGTCGAGCAGTTGGCCGGGATCGAAGCCGCCCAGCGGGTGGATGACGGTCGGCAGCCCCATCGTCATCGCGGGCAGGACGTTGCCGATCCCGGCGATATGGAACAGCGGCACCCCGATGAAACCGACGTCGTTGTTGATGTCGGGGGCGGAGGTGTAAATCGCCGTCATGGTCTGGCCGGCCAGATTGGTGTGGGTGAGCACCGCGCCCTTGGGATGGCCGGTGGTGCCCGAGGTGTACATGATCAGCGCAGGACTGTCCCCTGGGACATCGACGGGCGGTGCCGGTTCCCCCTCTTCGCTGACCAGATCCTCATATCCCAGGACGTCCCCCGGCAATCCGGAGTTCGCCTCGGCCACGATCACCGTCTCCACGGGCGCGATCTCGCGGACCGCGGCCGCCAACGCCGCCAGCATCGGCTCGGTGACCATCACCGCGGAGCCGCAATCCTCCACCAGGTAGGCCAGCTCCGGCGGCGTGAGCCGGAAGTTAACCGGGACGGCGATGGCACCGAGCATCGTTGCGGCCAAGCAGGTTTCGACGAATTCCGGGCGGTTGAGCATGAGGATCATCACCCGGTCGCCGCTACCCACACCCCGACGGTGCAGCGCCGATGCCAGACCGGTTACCCGGCGTTCAAGCTCGACCCAGGTGATGGTGCGCCCCATGAATCGCAATGCGGTGGCAGCTGGTTGCATGAGGGCGTGCCGGCGCAGCTGGGTGATCCAGTTCTGCCGACGGGACAGATACGGCTGCTCGGTCGCGGCCGGCCCACCTGGGATGTCCATTGCCTCACAGCTTGCGATACAGAAGCCGAAAGCGGCCGAGAAACGCCGCAACGCGCCCGAATTGTTTCGCGGGTTACGAACCGGCCAACTGTTCGGCGCGGGTCTTCAGATTCCCGGCGAGGTGGTCGAGGGCGTCGTTGACGACCTTCTTGACCATCAACGCGGGCACACCTGGAATGGACACCTCGACGTCGAGGTCGACGGTGAGCAGGCTGGACGGCCCCATCTCGACGACGGAGAACAGCTGGTTCTGCTTGGAGAACAGGTCGCCCTGCTGCATGACGGTCTGGATCTGCGCCGCACTCGGGTAGTAGACGGCCTGGATGTAGGTGCCCTGCTGGCCCTGGATCTCGGTATCGATCCGCAACTGGCTGGGTCGGCCGTCGTTGTAGCGGGCCAGGATATAGACGGCTTTGACCTCATCGTTCCACTGGGGATAGGCCTCGAAGTCGGCCACGATCGACAGGATTGCGGTCGAATCGGCGCTGACCTCAACCGTCTTGCTGACCAAAGGCATCAGACACCCGCCTTCTTCGCCGTGCCCAGCGGGGTTTCGACGCGGATCTTCTCGTCGCGGATGAGTCCGCGCAGCAGGGCCGTGGAGAACTCCTCGGCGATCTCCTTGGCCGTGCGCCGGCCGTCCGGCCGAAGCCAGCGGTAGGCGCCCATCGTCATGCCGATGTAGCCCAAGGCCACCACATGGGAATCGCATTCGAAGAACTCGCCACTGGCTATTCCGCGGTCGATAAGGCCGGCGACGTGCTCGTAGACCTGGGTCTCCTTCTCCCGTACCTCGGCCACCTGCTCGTCGGTGAACCACTCGGTGATGTAGGGCTGCTCCTGCCAGTAGACCGCAGCACCTTCTGGGTTATCCGCGATATTGGTCAGCAGCCGGGCCGTGTACTGGTAGAGCGCCTCCCGGGCGGTCCAGGACGGGTCATCATGCACGGCGGCCAGGGTGTTCTCGGCGGCCCGGCGGTAAATGTCGAAGAGAATCAACGACTTGCTCGCGTAGTAGTGGTAGACCGTCGCCTTGTTCAGCCCGACGACGTCGGCAACGTCGTCCATCCGGGTGCCGTGGTAACCACGGGCCGCGAAAAGCTTGGTCGCGACGGCCAGCAGCTCCTCGCGCCGGGTCGTCCCGTTCTCCGGTGGCATGCGATCCTCCCTATCAACTGGTTGGACAGTCTAGGCAATGCTCCCTATCCGCCCTGCTTCGGACCACGTCGGGCTACACTCACCGTCAGTCGGCCCTCACCGTCAGTCGGCCCAGTAGGGAGGTACCTCATGAATCCGGATCCGCAACCCGACTACGACGGCACCGACGAAATCGAATACTTCTTCAGCTGGTTGCCCTGGGCTCTTCGCGGGACCGACTGGACCGGCACTCCGGCCTATCCCCCGGTTTAGAGACCTTTCAGCAGCACGGTC
>JAHBAP020000545.1 GCA_018500005.2 Mycobacterium sp.
AGCTCGAACAGTTCGGCGCCGACGTGCTCGAACTCGTCCGCGCCCGCGGGTGAGTTCCCGGTGCCGCCGGGGCGTGGCTATCGTGGCCCGGTGACCAGAACCGAGCGCGAGAGCGAATTGCTCGCGGTCACTCTGCATCTGCTGCAAGAGCATGGCTACGAGGGCCTGACCGTCGACGAGGTCGCCGCCACCGCCCATGCGAGCAAGGCCACCGTCTACCGGCGCTGGCCCACCAAGGCCGAATTGGTGCTGGCCGCGTTCATCGAGGGCGTCAGCCAGGACGGGGTGCCCCCCGACACCGGCAGCCTGCGCGAGGATCTGATCTGTATCGGCGACACCGTATGCGCGCACATCAAGGAGCACGGCAGCACCCTGCGGGCGGTGCTCGCGGAAACCGCGCGAAACCCGGCGCTCAATGACGCGATGCAGCAACAGCTTTTCGATCAGCGCAGGGCGATGATGAGGCAGGTGCTCAAACAGGCCGTCGCCCGCGGGGAGATCGATGCTGCCGCGGTCAACGGAGAACTGTGGGATCTGCTGCCCGGCTACCTCATCTACCGCACGGTGATCCGGAACAGTCCTGCCACTCGCCGGACGGTCCGTGCCATTGTCGACGATCTGATCATGCCCAGCGTCATGCCGCGCGCGCGGTGAAACGGTACGGTACCGTACTGCCGATGAAGGTTGCCGGGTGAAGCGCAAGTCGGTGCGGTCGGCGATCGCCCGCGGCTGGCTGGTCTGGGTGACGATCGGCGTCGTCGCACTGGCCGCATTCGCGGTCTACCGCACCCAGGGCATGTTCGGCTCGCACTCCGCCACGGGTAGCTCCGGGGCCATGCCCGATCAGATCGTTCCGTTCAACCCCAAACGGGTACAGCTGGAGGTCTTCGGCGCCCCAGGCGCGGCCGCGACCATCACCTACCTCGACGTCAACGCCACACCCCAGCACGTAGACACCCTGCTGCCGTGGAGCTACCAGGACTCCACCACCGTCCCGGCGGTGCTCACCAACATCCAGGCCCAGACCGACGGGTCGACGCTGGGCTGCCGGATCACCATCGACGGGGTGGTCAAGGTCGAGCAGTCCTCGCAGGGCGCCGACGCCTATGTCTTCTGTCTGGACAAGTCCGGATGAGCCGGCACACCACGGAATCCGGCAGCACGCCGCGCATTCCGAACCTGATCCGCAAACTGTGCATTCCGATCGCCATCTTCTGGCTGGCGCTGGCCGCCTCCACCAACGCCCTGGTGCCGCAGTTGGAGGAGGTCGGCCGGATCCACAACGTCGCGCAGGCCGCCGCGGATGCGCCGTCGACGATCGCCGCCAAGCGGGTGGGAGAGGTATTCGGCGAGTACGACACCGACGCACTGGTCACCATCGTCCTCGAGGGCGAGCAGCCACTCGGCGACGAGGCGCACCGCTTCGGCGACGAACTCGTGGCGGCGATGCGGGCCGACACCGAGCACGTTCAGCACGTCCAGTACTTCTGGGGTGACCCGCTGACGGCGGCCGGCGCCCAGAGCAACGACGGCAAGGCCGCCCAGATTCAGGTGTACCTGGCCGGTGACGCCGGCGGCAGCCAGGCCAACGAATCGGTCGAAGCGGTCCGTGCGATCGTCGCCGACACTCCCGCACCGGCCGGGATCAAGGCCTACGTCTCCGGGCCGGCGGCCCTGGTCGCCGACGAATTCGCGGTCGGCGAGGGCAGCCACATCAAGGTCACCGCGCTGACCTTCGGGGTGATCGCGGTGATGCTGCTCGTCGTCTACCGCTCGATCGTCACCGCACTGCTCACACTGGTTGCGGTCGCCATCCAAGTCGCCGCGGCCCGCGGTCTGGTCGCCCTGCTGGGGTACACCGGCGTCATCCCGCTCTCGACGTACGCCACCAACCTGCTGACCCTGCTCGCCGTGGCCGCCGCGACGGACTACGCGATCTTCCTGCTGGGCCGTTATCAGGAAGCCCGCCAGGCCGGCGAGGACCGGATGGCGGCGTACTTCACCATGTACCGCAGCACCGCGCACGTGATCATCGGCTCGGGCCTGACGGTGGCCGCCGCGATCTTCTGCCTCCGGTTCACCCGCACGCCCTACTTCCAGAGCCTGGGCATCCCGGCCGGCCTCGGTGTGCTGGTCACCCTGGTGGCCTCGCTGACGCTGACGCCCGCGGTCATCACGATGGGCAGCACGATCGGGCTGTTCGACCCCAAGCGGGAGATGCGGACCCGTGGCTGGCGCCGGATCGGCACCGCGATCGTCCGCTGGCCCGGACCGATCCTGGTGGCCTCGATCGCGGTGGCGCTGATCGGCCTGCTGGCTCTGCCCGGCTACAAGACCTCCTACGACGCCCGCCCGTATCAACCGGATTGGGCCCCGGCCAAGGTCGGCTACGCCGCCGCCGAACGGCACTTCTCCACCGCCCGGCTCAACCCGGAAGTGCTGATGGTCGAATCCGACCGGGATCTGCGCACCCCGGCCAACATGAAGGTGCTCGAGAACGTCGCCAAGGCGGTGTTCCGCACCCGCGGCGTGGCCATGGTGCAGTCCATCACCCGGCCGCTGGGCACCCCGTTGGATCACGCCTCGCTGGGTTTCGCGATGAGCGCGCAGTCCTCGGCGCAGATCCAGAACCTGCCGTTCCAGCAGGCCCGCGCCGAGGATCTGCGCAAGCAGGTCGACGAGATCTCGCAGTCGATCACGGTGTTGCAGAAGCAGTACGCGCTGACCGAGCAGCAGTACACGCTGCAGCAGCAGGCCACCGCGGCCACCGACGAGCAGGTGACGGCCTTCCGGGAGACCTCCCAGCAGATCAAGGATCTTCGCGACAAGGTCGCCAACGTCGACGACTTCTTCCGGCCGATCAAGAACTACTTCTACTGGGAGCCGCACTGCTTCGACATCCCGATCTGCCAGACGGTCCGGTCGCTTTTCGAGGCCCTCGATGACGTCGACAGCCTGACCGACCAGTTCGATCAGGTCACCGCGAGTCTCGATCGGCTCAACGCCCTACAACCCCAACTGCTGGCGCTGATCCCCGAACAACAGGCACTGATCCCCGAGCAGATCGCCATTCAGGAGCGTAATAAGGCGCTGGCCGAGAGCAACTACGCCACCCAGTCCGGGTTGGCGGCCCAGTCCGAGCAGGCGTTGAAGAACTCCGATGCGATGGGTAAGGCCTTCGACGAGTCCAAGGATGACAGCTCGTTCTATCTGCCGCCGGAAGTGTTCGACAACGCCGAGTTCAAACGCGGTATGACCCTGTTCCTCTCGCCGGACGGCCACGCCGCCCGGATGATCATCACCCACGACGGCGATCCGGCCACCACCCAAGGCATTTCGCATATCGACCCGATTCGCGTGGCCGCGGAGGAGGCCCTCAAGGGCACCCCGCTGGCTGGGTCGGCCATCTACATCGGCGGCACGGCGTCGGCCTTCAAGGACGCCCGCGATATGGCCAACTACGACCTGATCACGGTCGCCATCGCCGCGATCAGCCTGATCCTGCTGATCATGATGTTCGTCACCCGCAGCGTGGTGGCCGCGCTGGTGATCGTCGGTACCGTCGTGCTGTCACTGGGTGCCTCGTTCGGACTGTCGGTCCTGATCTGGCAGCACCTGCTGGGCATCCAGCTGTACTGGATCGTGCTGGCGCTGGCCGTCATCATCCTGCTGGCGGTCGGCTCGGACTACAACCTGCTGGTGATCTCCCGGTTCAAGGAGGAGATCGGTGCGGGCCTGAACACCGGACTCATCCGGACGATGGCCGGCACCGGCTCGGTGGTCACCGCCGCGGGCCTGGTCTTCGCATTCACCATGTGCGGCTTCGCCTTCGGCGATCTGATGGTGCTGGCCCAGATCGGAACCACGATCGGCGTCGGCCTGATCTTCGACACCTTGATCGTGCGCTCGTTCATGACGCCGTCGATCGCCGCCCTGCTGGGCCGCTGGTTCTGGTGGCCGTTGAAGGTGCGGCCCCGCCCCGCCAGCGTGATGCTGCGGCCGTACGGCGCCCGCCCTTCGGTGCGGGAGCTGTTGCACC